>JAPXSS010000034.1:0-27760 GCA_033812955.1 Syntrophobacteraceae bacterium
AAACTATTCCCCTCCGTGCCTCCGTGTCTCTGTGGTTGGATTTATGATGCATAGAAAAAATCAGGCTACCAAAAAAGTCACTCTGTCAAGCAGAGTTTTATGCAATTGCCCTGCGTGGCGTTGCCTTGCGCCTTGATCCGTCCGCCGAAAAATGCTTTATTCCATTGAGGCTCCTGCAGAGGCTATCATGGCACCGTTGCCCATGACTAGCGCTCATTCACCCCGCACCGTGCGGAAGGATCGGGATGGAAGAAAAGCTGAGAACGCTGGGCGCACTCTATGCCAGGCACTTCAGGGTCGAACTCGACACGGTCCGGCTGAGGACCGGCAGGATTACCGAACGCCTCCGGCTCGATCATCCGGAAGCCGCGGCGGTGCTACCATTTCTCGATGACCGGCATCTTCTCATGGTGCGGCAGTGGCGCTACGCCATCACCCGAGAAACCCTTGAAATCCCGGCCGGCAAGGTCGACCCGGGCGAGGCCGTGGAGGTTTGCGCCCAGCGCGAGCTGCAGGAAGAAACCAACTACCGGGCCGGGCGCCTGCTGCACCTCGCCAGCTATTTTCCGGCCATCGGCTATTCCAATGAAACCATCCGCATTTACGCCGCTTCCGGCTTGCAGCCGCTATCGCCCGGCGAGGCCATCCCGGATACCGATGAAATTGTGCAGGTCGAGGCGCTCCGCCTCGATCACGTCCAGGACCTGATCCTCCAGGGCGCCATCACCGACGGCAAGACCATCATCGGCATTTCGCTCTTTCTGGCGAAACAGCAGCGCGGCGAAATCCCCGATGACTTCTTTGCCTGATGGACGGTCCATGTCCATGACCTTGCCTTCGTCATTCTCCTTTCCCCCTCCCTCATTTTGCGGTTCCATATCCGATATTCCGGGTTCGCTTCACCACTCTCCTCATTCTGCGGTTCGATATTCGATCTTCTACATTCTACATTCGCTTTTCCCCGCTTCGATATTCGACCTTCTACATTCTACACTCGTTCGTTTGTCCCCCTTCCTACTTCTGCGGTTCGCTCCTCGATATTCTACCTTTTACATTCATTTTTCCCTCCCTGCACCCGTCTCCAATCGCACCGGGGCTGTCCAATGACCCCGGTTCCCATCACCCGTGTCGGCTACCGGCGCTTGCTTCGGGAACTGACGTTCCTGCGCCGGGTGGTCCGCCCTCAGGTTCTCGACGACCTGGGGGAAGCTCGTGCCTTTGGGATCTCGACTGACAATGAGCAGTACCTGTTGGCCCGCGAACGCTGGCTGCTGCTCGACCGCAAGATCCATGACCTCGAAGAACAGCTCTCCCAGTGTGAAGTTTTCGCGGGGCGGAAGTTTTTCGCCACCCGAATGGGCTTCGGCGCCATGGCCCTCGTTCAGAACGTCGATACCGGCCAGGTCCACTCCTTTCAACTGGTTGGCCCTCATGAATCCGACGCCGCCAACGGCCGCCTCGCCATCGACTCGCCCCTGGGCTCGGCCCTCCTGGACCGGCAGGAGGGCGACGAAATTGTCCTCACCGCCCCGGGCGGCCTCCGCACCTACCGGCTGCTGGCCATCGAGCTCTTCTGATCCAGCGACCCCGGATTGCAATTTTCTTTGATCGCCGTTTTTTTCCCTTGACAATTGAGTCGCGCTATTGTTTTATGCACCTATCTCACGGAGGGACAATCCTTAGCGGAGGTTCTGACTTTTAACCCAAAGCTGCCACATGGGCGTGTTGATGATTCCTCTTGTGGCAGAAGATGCAAAGGAGGTGATGCGCATCAAGCGGAGCCGGTCAGTCGCTGCCGCTGGTCTTGACTGTGGGTACAGGCCGTTACTTGGTTGTTGTTTAGTCGTTGTGAGGTGTGTTGAGTTCTTTTAATCACTGTTTCAGCAATGAGGAGGAAGGTATGCTAAAGCGATCTGTTCAACTTTCATTGGCGGTTTTCCTGGTGCTCGCCTTGGCCACGGTGGCCTCTGCGGGTTTCAACGTTCCCAACACCAACCAGAAGGGTACGATGCTGGTGTTCCCGTTCGTCCAGTTGAACAAGGGCGAGAGCTTGGACACCTACTTTTTCATTGGCAATGATGACAAGAAGGAAGTTTCCGTTAAGTGTTTCTGGATGGATGACAATCAGAACAATAAAGATTTTATGTTCACTCTGACAGCGAATCAGCCGGTGGTCTTTGCGGCTAGCAACAACCCCGTAGGCAATGACTTTGTTGACCCGGCCGTAGGCAGCCTGCTTTGTTTTGCCTCCACCGTGGAAGACACCGGGCCCGTGGTTCACAACCATCTCTACGGTTATGCCGCGCTCATGTCGTCAACTGATACGCCAGTTTACTACAATGCCTACAGTTTTCGCGTGAACGGTGGCGGCGGTAACATGATCACTTGGCCTATTCCAGGCGGCGGCGCTCAACTCAATCTGAGCGGTGATACCGGCTTCGACCTGTGCCACAAGTATCTCCTCACCAACTTTGTGCCTTATGATGACAACGGCACCGTTGTCATCACTGGAGCGATCGCTCCCTGGAACGACATCCTTGTTGCGCCGAATCTGACTCTGTGGCCGTGTAAGCAGGATCTTCGCCAGGATCGCGAACCAACCTTCACCAAGGCCAAGTTCGACATCTGGCGGTGGAATGAGACCAAGCTGACCGGAAGTCATCAGTGCTTCAAGTGCTTCTTCGAGGGCTTCCTGCATGCCATCGGCGATCCTGCCAATACTGATTTCTACGGGGACTACATTTACAAGAAGAAGATGGATGCAGCTCAGACACAGTTCCGCGGACCTGGTGCGGTGGGCTCGAACTTCCTGGCCTCTGTCATCGGTCTTCAGAATGCGAACCTTCCGCCCATCGCCCGTATGCGCATCACTGGCGTCAAGAGCGACAAGGTGTGTGGCGTGACCACGACTGCCACCGGCCTTCTCGGCGTGCTGACTTATGCAACGGCACCTGGTACCGCTCCTTTCATTGATCCAGTGGCTGCGCATACCCTGCACGGTGCCGGCTGGACGGCTCAGCCCGGCTGGGTCAAGATCGACGTTGACGACGGCGTGGTGCCTGAAGCTCCTGCCCAATAGGCTGAACATTTTTCCCTGGGACCGGTGGCTGGTAGGGGAACCAACCAAACCCCTCCGGCCACTCCCAGGATTACCTCACCAGGGGGAAATGGAAGCACGATGCTACCATTTCCCCCCCTTTATTATTCAATCAAATACCCAAGTGACCCTACTACGGCTTACCTCCCCCCCCACCATTCATTGAGCAGTCGTATTTCTACCAGGTTGGCGAAGAGACTTTGCACATAGTGAATTGATCTCTAATGCGGTGCAGCGAAAATTCAGTGCCCTTAACCATGTTGCGTTTCGCTCTTCTCAACACAACCTACAACTACTATGTTCCCGTTAGGTCGGATGTTCGCCGCAAGTTGCATTGAATGAACATGAAACGCAACGTCACGGGGAGGAACAGCGGGACACCTGCCCCGAGCGCTCTAAGACTCATGCTGCGCGCTACCGGAGATCCCCTCCGAGGCCGGAACAAAAGCCTTTGCACTGCCGGTGCGCGGGCTTGCTTGCAGGCAGATGATAGGGAGGTGGTAGTTTCCGAGGCTGATTCGGAGGATGATTGTCAGGAGGAACCCTGGTGGCGGGGCCCAGAATTGAACTGGGGACACGAGGATTTTCAGTCCACTGCTCTACCGACTGAGCTACCCCGCCACGACGGGCAATATCGTTATTAATGGAAGTGATCGGGTGCTGTCAAGCGCTATTTTCCCGCTGCTAGTTGCCATTCATACTGAAATTCAATAGAATAGGGTCTCGACGCTCATTCTGCCTGGGAGGAAAGGACACGCTATGCCTCATTGCCATATCTCATTGAAGCAAGCCACCATGCGAGCATCCTGCTCCGGCTCCTGGTTTCGACCCCAGCTTCCCGTACCGGACGCTCTCCATCTCAATGCCTTCTCCTCCCTCGTCCCATCAAGCCTTTCCCATAGACTTTTGCCTGGAATCCGGGTGATGCATTCTGCACTGCTCTGCCGATCTCATTGCCACTCCGTTCCGTCGCGACCCGACTGGCGTCCTTTCCCCAGCAAGGTCGCGCCGGACCGTCAGGAAACCCATCTCCAGGGCGGAATCGTATCGTTGATGTGCGTCTTTGGCCTCGTGTTTTTGGCGACCCTTCTTTTCACCTCACCCGGTACCCTCAAGGCTGAGTCAGACGCGCAACCAGCCATCTCCACAACTTCAGAGCAGGCAGCCGCTCCGTCGGTCACTCGCGCCCGACCCATTGCCGTTGGCGCAATCAGACCGGCGCGAAAGCACCTGGTAAGACCTCGCCCCGGGGTGGTGACGCGGATGCTGCGCGCCGAAGGAAAAATTTCACCCGGTATGTCACCCGATGCCATTCGCGCGGCGCACGCCGCCTACTATGACGAGTTTTCCCACACTTCGAGCGTGTGGGTCTCACCGAGGGTCCAGATCCGGGCCCTGAGCCTTGGCCAGACGTCGGCCTCGGTTGGTTCCTCCCCTGTCGCCTCCGCTGCTGGCGATAGCAGAACAGCGCAAGGGCCAGTTAGCGTTCAACCCGTCACCGCCAAGGTCCTCGTTCTCGCGGTGGATTTCGGCGGCACTGATACCTTTACCTACTACGGCCGTGAGGATGGTATCTGCAAGTCCTTGACCGTCACCACCACCGGGCCCCGCAAGGGAGAAATTTCCCACCCGGGCCCTCGCGACAATAACACCGTCTGGTATGATCCCACTCAGACCGCCGATCCCCGTTTTTATGAGAACCTCATCTTCGGCCACCAGGGAGTCGGACGGGTGCGTATGGACCTGGTTGACCCCGAAGACCGGCTGCCCGGCATCAACCTCACCGGTTACACGGTCCAGGACTACTTCGACCAGATGGCGGGCGCGGGCAACGTCTTGCTCGAGGGCTCAGCCCAGGGCTGGGTAACGATCCCCCACAGTGAAGGCTATTATGGCGCCCAGGGCTGTTTGAGCACCCAACACGACGGCGCTGGTCCCGGGAGCCGCGTCCAGTTGGTGGCCGATGTCCTGGCGAAGTTCATGGAGGAGCACCCCGACTATTACAGCGATCCCAGCCCTGAGGCCTTCTGGAGGCAATACGACGCCAATGGGGACGGGGTGGTCGATTCCCTCTGGATCATTCACGCCGGTATGGGCCAGGAAGCGGGCGGCGGCGCCCAGGGGACCTACGCCCTTTGGAGTCACAGCAGCGACCTACGCAACAGCTCACAGTTCAAGGACGGATACCAGGTCTACCAAGGCCCGAACGGCGCCGGGATCGTGGTCGGCCCTTATACCATGGTCCCAGAAAACGCCGATCTCGGAGTGCTGGTCGAGGAATTCGGGCACAACTTTTTCGGCCTGCCAGACCTTTACACCAATGATATCGAGAACTCTATCGGCTTCTGGAGCATCATGTCGGCTGGCACCTATGCCGGCTGGCTGGGCGGGGCGACTCCGGTCGGCATGCCGCTCTGGTTCCGCATGATCGCCCAATGCGGGGATACGCCCTGCAACTGGCATCTGCCGATTTTGAACATCCGCCACGATGCAGCCCCCCGCACGGTCAGGATCGGTCAATTGGAGGACACTCCCCAAGGCCTTTATAAGGGGATCAGGATCAATCTCCCCGACGTAGTCCCTCAGGGCACGCTCAACCGTGCCGGCACCGGCAAAGGCGCCTACAGCGGCGCCGGTCTGGATAACCTCGACATCACCCTCCAGCGGGCCATCTCCATCCCCACCACTGCCAAACGCCTTTCTTTCAGCTCCTCCTGGGATATCGAGGAGGATCGCGACTACGGCTACGTGATGCTCAAAAACGGCAGGAACTGGGCCTTTCTCAAGGATCTCGACGGCCTCCTGCGCGACTCCAACCCTCACGGCAACAACCTCGGGTGGGGCCTCACCGGCTCGGGCAGTTCCAGCCTGCGCTTCGATGTGACACCCTATCGCGGCAGGAAAGTTGTTCTTCGCTTCCGCTATAAGACCGACGCCGCCATTACCGGCGCGGGGTGGTGGGTCGATAATATTGCCCTGGACGGCAAAAACATCACCCGCTTCGAACAGGCCAGTGCCCCCGCCACCTTCCCACCTGCCTGGAAGAACTCCGACCCGGGCTGGTCGGTGGTACCCAACTCAACCTCCTACTCCAACTACTACCTCGTCGAATGGCGCAGCAAGACCAGGTACGACCGAATGCTGACGACGGCATATGCCAAAAACCTTGATGAGCCTGACGAATGGCAGGTCGAACGCGTCCCTTACAACATCCCCGGAGCTCTGATTTACTACTGCAACACGCTCTACGGCACTTCCTACAAACTGGCGCCCAGCCTCACCGCAGCCCCCAGTATCGGCCCCAAGTACCCGCTCCTGCTGGTGGACATGAACTACCAGCCCATGCCCCTCGACAGCAAGGGCAGCCAGCTCCCGCCCCGGATCGCCAGCTACGATGCGGCCTTGACTCTGCAAAAGACAAAGCGCTTCACCATCAGCCAGCTCGTCACCGACAGCGGCATTCTCGAAGGGCCATGGACGTTTCGCTCCAAACCCCCGGTCGCCCGCTTCGACGACGCTCTTGGCTATTACGCCGGTCTTTATGCCGGCGCCCCCTGTCAGGGGAAATACTGTTACGCCAACCAGGGGGGCAGTGCAGTCATTCCGGCCATGGGTCCGTATACCACCCGCATCACTCACTTTGACGGCAGCCCATATCCCGAGCGCTACGGCAAGAAATACCTGGGCTCCATCCTGGGTACCGGCAACCCCGGCGATGACGGCCTCCAGTGGGGGGTTCGCATCGAACTGCTCAAGAAGAGCCTCAACAATAAGCGGGCAACCCTGCAGATCAACGCTCCCGCCCCTGAATAGCCTCCAGTGCCACCCCGCCCTGGTGTGCCCTGGCAGTCCCTCCCTCATAATCCCCGGGGACGACCCATTGAGCGACTATTCGCAAGCCCCCTCCAAGTGCTCCGCACCAATGGGCGTCTCCCTTCCTTTGGCCCATACCGGTGCGACCCGGCATCCAGGCGCTTCTTTATGGAGCTCATCGCGGGTTAATGTGAGAGAAGCCATCTTGTCATTCTGAGGCCAAGGGCCGAGGAATCTCGATTCTTGAGGCAATTCAACTAGATTCCTCGCTACGCTCGGAATGACACCAAGGACATGGACAGGCTTTTTCCACGCGAATCTGCGATGAGCCCTTTATGGTTTCCGTCATTGAGGAACAAGGGACTTACCAATAGCTGCCTACAGCACGGGAAAGGTCAGCACTCTTAAACATGTTGCGTTTCGCTCCACGCAACGCAACCTACCATCCGCGCGTTAGATCGATGCTCACTGTAGGTTGTGTTGAATGAACCTGAAATGCAACGACAAGGGACAAGAAGAACGGAATGACACCTGCCCTAACTAAGCGCTTTACGAGTCGACTTATACAGCGCTGTACCGGGGTGAGACCTCCTCTTGATGGGATTTCCGCGCCGGGTTCATTTGATTGGAGACTGCCCGATTGGAGACAAAAAAAGGGAGGGGAACAATCCCCTCCCAACTTACGGAACTCCTGATAGCCAGATCTACCGTTTGGGCTTCTCCGGTATCTCGTGCTCTCCTCCATCCCATCTGATATATCCGGGGCCAAGACCATTCCCGTTCTTATTCATTTGAGCTCCAGCCGCAGTGCCACCGGTGCCAACCAGGTCGGTACTCGACGGATCGGTCAACTTTCTACCCATGACCCCTATGAGCGGAGTTGCTTTCGCATCTTTACATTGCCCACGGGGACCGGTGGCCTTACCCTCAACCTTCACGCGACCCGAATTGGTGTGGAGGAACTCTTGCTTAAAAAAGCTCTGCGCACCCACTTTGAGATCACCAAGATAGACGTCATAGGTATTGCCAACAGCCCCGTTGCAGTGGGCGCAGGAGTTCGTACCCGTAAACTTGATCTCGTTGGCATTCCACACCGTGTACACCAGCCTGGTATAGAAGTCGGCGGCTCCTTCGGCATATTCTGCGTCATCATCACTTCCCCTCAAATCCTCCTTACACGGGGCCAGGGCAAGGTAGTTGAGGGCGTGGCCATCGTCATCATCGCCCGGCGAAAGAGGTTCCGCCGGAAAGTTGAAAACCAGGTATTGGGGGCATGCATCGTAGGCACCCAAAGGCTTAGCGCACGACTCTTCCAGGTACAGGTTTTCAGCGGTACAGTCATCGGGATCTGCCAATTGGACACAGAGATATTCGGCCGTATCCCGTCGAATCTTCGTGGTTCCCCGCGGGCAGGAAACGCTCGCGCCAACGACTTTATTGGCACCCCACAGTTGGATGACATTGGAAAGGTAATCGGTACCCGGTTTATTCGGGTTTTCAACACCCACAGACGGGCCCAGCCAAGGACCATCGACAAACGTGGTGCCATCCGCATCCGCCACCACATTGGCGGCAAACCGCCAGGCACTGTACTTCCAGGCGCTAGTCAGGGAAGGATTTTCAGCGTCCTCCACGATGATGGCGTAGCCGCTCAAATGATTCCAGGACATTTGGTGAGCATCGTCGGCGCTGACTGCCCAACACTTCAGCGCACCTTTCTGCTCATCTCCGATACCGGGGACTACCCCCTCCTCATCGGTGAGATTGGTCCCGTCGCTGGCTTTGAAAATGAGGGGATTGTTCATGCTCAGTTTGAAGACCGCGTCCTTGATGGGACAAAAAGACCCACTGCCATCATACGGGACCGTTCTGGCTTCCCAATAACACTTGATATTGACCAGCCAATCCCACTGCTCCAGGCTCGCGTTCCCCCCTACTTCGCTGTTGGTGATCACAATGTACGTTTCATTGCCGCCATTGGTTTGAACCAAGGGCCAAATCAGCAGACTCCCTTCCTTGGAAGTATCGGCAACCCCCGTAACATCCGCAAAGCTATACCAACTTGCCATGAGCGTCATAAACGCTATGACCACAGCCACCAAAATGCTCTTTTTCATATTCCTACCTCCTCAGTACCCAACAACCCTGTCGAGAAGCTCTTCATTGCACCCCTATTCCCTCTGGCCGAGGCGGCTGCACGAAAACCCGGCCCCACCCCAAGAATCCGGTAGAGTCATTGACCGTTGGTATTCATATGGACTTCGATGGGCGGTACCGTCCATTCGCCGTTGATGGTCAAATAGGGCTGCGCACGACCGACGGTTGTCAGGGATTCCCCTGCCACCGGTCCCGCCGCCCCGGAAAACCTGGTAGATATGACCCCGAGGAGGGGAATTCCATACGTCACGCCTTCACATTGGCCGTTGGGGGTGTTCGATACCAGGGCCATGCCCCCAGGAGTACCGTGACTGGAGCCAAAGGCGCTCACGTGACGGAACTTGGTGCTGTCAGAAAGCGATTTTGAGAAGATTCCGCTCGGATTGTCCCAGTCCGAGCTTCCATTCTGGTCACAATCCAAGCAGGCAGTGGCCGAGGCATCGTTTTCGTATTCATCATAAATCGAGAACCTGGCCTGGACCGGCGTTGACACACAATCCTGTTTACAGGGAACGAGGGTCAGGCGATTCTCGGCCTCTCCTACATCATAGGAATCAGCGTTCGGGTCGCTTACTTGCTTGACGAAGTTGAAAAGCAATCTTTCCGGGCACGCATCGTAGGTATTGGGCATGCCGGTCATGCGGATGATACTAATCTTGTTCCCGAGGTCATCTGCCACCCGTTCACCTCGAGGCACCGCATAACCAACGGCAAACCGCCATGCGCTGTACTCCCAGGTCTGGTTATCGCCTTCCTTAACGATCGCTGAGCCATACAGATGGTTCCACGAAATAGGCTGGTTGGACATATTCGTGGCCCAGCATCGCAGTTCCCCCGCAGTCTGATTGTCGGTCATCAGTCCTTCAAAGGGATCAATATCGATCCTGCGGGGAAATATGTTCTTGCCATCCAAATCATTTCCCGTCTTGGCACTGAAGGCAATCGACTGATTGCCGGTAAGGGTGAAGCTGAAGGTGTAGCAGCCGCACTCCTTAGGCCACATATAGCGGCAATTGATCCGTACTTTAGTCGGGTAATCGTTGCCAATGAGAACGATCGTGTCGTTGCCGTCCTGCTGATCGACCGGGCTCACCTTAATGAGCGGATAAACGAGCAGGCTGCCCTTCTTCGAGGTGTTTGTCACCCTTCGGAGCGAGTCGGCGGAACAGAGTGCCCCCACCGATACCAGGGCAAATACAATGATTAAAGCGATGAGCATGCATTTTTTCATACTCCCTCCTCCTTTGCAAAACCAGTGCTAGCTGTTACAGCAGGTGTTGTTCAAAATATTTCAGGTTACTTTTTCATGAAGACCCGTTCATCCCCATTGACCCCCTGTAAATGATTGCCACCTCCTTTCGCATTTTGACTACCCCCGGTGTATTAGGGGATCTGAGCAACAGACCTTGGTAACCCACAGGTCAAGACCGCGACCTGCAGATGATCCGGATTTGACTTGTCGCCTCGCCAGACTGACCCCCAGGACGCCCTCTGCGCCGTCACCCGCTCTCGGATAATGACGCGGAGCGCAGGAGCTCGGCCATTTATCCATGGTGAAACGCACAGCCCCTCGGCGATCCACCTCTTGCACGCTTACAGCAGCCTTTACCACCCTGCCAGCCAATTGTCAATAAAAACTTCTTCTTCAGCGCCCATTAAGTAGTACTCCAGAACGATCCAAGGCGCTCCCGAGGGTGATAATGGGCCGCTTGGCGATTCTGCCAGGCCTTGAACGCTTCCGAACAGACCTGTGAGGCCTGCTCTTTTGCGTTTCCTGCGTCTGCCCGGGAGCCTGCCGGATGGAGACCCTCGAGTCAGCCTGGGAAGGGCTTCCCACACATTTCTCTTGACAAGCGTGCTGCATTTCCATAGGTTCACAGCGGGTTTACAAGGTTCGATAGTGGAAACTGATCGGGGTAGAGGTCACCAGTGTTGGGGTCGGCTTGGCCGGGAAATGGAACCGGGTGAGGTACGGAAGCGGTGTTCTACCGCCTGCTTCAGGAATGCCCTTGGGGCTGTAGACCGCTCCTCAGGGGAGCTGATACCGGTTATTCAGGCAGGTCAAGGGGGGACAAGGCAGCAACCCGGCCCCCCCTTTTCTTTTCGTGCTGTTTGATGGTAAACAGCAGGCTGCGGGATACTCGGGAATCCTGCGGCCACGCCTTTCCCAGGACGGCGGAAAGGGAGCATCAGCCCGGATCAAGGCGCCTGCCGGTGCCTTCTCAGGAGAAAACCAAGGAAGCGAATGGAGTATTGCGAAGATGAGCCTTGAGGGTACGGAGGACACGTTGGGATCGCGGATGGGCAAGATGTCGTCACTACGGTTGCCGACGTTTCCCGGCAGCGCAGCCTTTCTGGAACGGTTGGCGAGCGTACAGTGGCTGCTGGCAGGCTGGTGCCTGGTGCTGAGCGTCGTTTTGGCCCACCCCGTGCTGGCCGCCCGGGACGACAGCAAGGTCCTGCGGGAGCAGGCCACAAAATTTTGGGAGGCGCGAGTCAGGGGCGACTGGGCAACGGTCTACGACTATCTTTCCGAGGAAGATCGGGCGGGGCAGACGAAGGAGAAGTATGTCGAGACCAACAAAGCCAGCGGCCCGTGGCGCTACCTCCATTATAAAATGGGCAGCGTCGAAACGAGTGATGATATGGGCTGGGTGAAAATCGAGTACTCTGCTGAACCCGTGATGTTTCCCGGGATCAAGCCACGACACTCGGACCACTGGGAAAAATGGGAGAAAGTCGATGGCAAGTGGACCTTGCTGTTCACCAAACGCAACGACGAGTTGCCGCAGCTTCCCCCCAGCCTGCGGCCGCTTGAGGAAGAAAAAGCCGTCATGCAGCGAGCCGACAAGATGTGGAAGGCACGCGAGCAAAACGACTACACCGCCGTCTATCATCTTTGCGATCCCAGCTTCCGCAAGCAGGTTTCGCTTGACGAGTGGCTGACGAAGAAGTCCCAGAACCTCTATGTCGGCCATGAGATCCTCTGGGCCGAGGTCAAGGGCGACCGGGCCGTGGTGCGCATCACCTTTGATTACCGGCCCGATGACCCAACCCTGAGCAAGATGGACCCCATGAGAGATGCCACCATGCAGAACTGGATCAAAGTTGACGGTCAATGGTATCTCAATGTCATGATCCCTGCCGATGAATGAAAACCTTTTGGCAAGGGCCAACAGTAGCGCTCGGCGGGGGGCACCAAACCCTGCCTCGCCAGCCGAGCCCCGGGTCCCGGGCAAACGCCTTCCATGGCCTGAAATTGCCTGTTCACCGCAGCACCTTTGGAGGAATGTATGAAGCACTTTGCCACACCCGTTTTTCGCATCGTGATGAGTTGGCTGGCCGTGATGGTCCTGAGTTCCTGTGCAGGGATGAAAGCTCTCGAGACCGGAATCACCGAGGGACCTGTCCCCAAATTTACCCTGGCGGCCAGTGGGCTTCCGGGGGCCGGTATGTGGAAATGCACGTCGGTCCTGGCTGATATTAACAGGGATGGTCATCTCGACATCCTCGCCATCAACCGCCTGGGCGACGGAGCTCACGTCTGGCTCGGCGACGGCAGAGGCACCTGGCGGGACTCCTCCCAGGGTCTGGCCGGAGATCGCACCGCCTGCGGTGGCGGTATCGCTTACGGCGATCTCAATCGAGATGGGCTCATCGACCTGGCGGTAGCCGACCATTGCAGTGGCGTTCATGTGTACCTTCAGCAGCCGGACGGCTCCTGGCAGGGTGTGGTGAAGGAACTCTATCCGCCCGTCAATGAAAGCCTTGCCGCCGAAGGCGATGAGGAAAGCCGGATTATCTTCGTTGGGGCGGAGGACATCGCCGTGGGCGACATCAACGAAGACGGCTGCCTCGATATCGTGGCGCCCGCTTCGGATCAGGGTGGTTTCGGAGTCTATCACGGTGACTGCACCGGCAGGCAGTGGAACCACCGGAAGACCACGGGCCTCCCTAACCTCGACAATCCCGAACCCGACGATGAGGACAATGCCGGCTGGGCCAATCGGGTGATCCTGGCCGATATCAACAAGGATGGGCATCTCGATGTCCTGGCCTCGTACTTCAAGGGACCCAGAGTGTGGCTCGGGGACGGCAGGGGCAACTTCACGGGTGCTTCTGTGGGGCTTCCCGAACCCATGATCGGTGGTCTCTACCGCGGCCTGGACTTCGGCGACATCAATGGCGACGGACTGCTGGATTTGGTGGCCGCCAATGACATCAACGGGGCGGAAGGTTACCTGCAACAGCCGGACGGCACCTGGAAGTCCCTCGGCGACCTCATGCCCTCCCTGCAGAACGGCGCCGTCGGGATCGCCCTGGGCGACTTCACTCACTCCGGTCAGCTCGACATCGTGGTTGCCGGCCGCCAGGAGAAGGTGCGTGGCAACAATTACGGGCTCTACCTCCTCCAGGGCGACGGCAAAGGGCACTTCCAGGAGCTGAAAAACACGGGCCTTCCCGCCAAGGGTCTCTCGGTCACCTGGGGAGCGGCCGTGGGCGATATCAACGAGGACGGGCTGGTTGATTTCATTGCGTCCACCGGCGGTTCGGTAACGGGCCCCGAAGAAGGGGCGAAAAAGCCGCCCAAACCGCGCAAAGGCAAGGATGGGAAGGAGATTGTGGTCATTCCCGAGCTGACCCTGCCACGCATGCAGGCCTGGGTTAATCAAGGGGTTAAATAGCGCTCAGGGAAAGCATGGCTGAAGTGCAAAAGAGTCGCAGTCGCCTGGTCCTGCTTTTTGCGTTGGCCGGGGTAGTGGTATCATCCGTGGCCGGCCTCTCTCAACACCTCGAGTGGCTGGCCTCCCTTTGCGCCGGTTTCAGCGACGGATGTCGGCAAACCGCTGATTTCAGCCTCTTTCACCTGCCGCTCTGGCTGTGGGGGGTGGGTTATTATTTCCTCATCCTCCTTTTGTTCTTCTGCAGCTATTCCCTGGTCCTCTGGGCGCTGGCGGTCGGCTTTGGGATCGAGCTGGGCCTGGTGTGGATCATGTTTTCCCAGAATATCGTCTGCGTCTTTTGCCTGGCCAATTTCGCGGTCATGCTGGCGCTCGTCATCTGCTCCCTCGAACTCCCCCGCCTCTGGCAGACCGTCAGTGTGGCTTTGGCTGCGTCCATTCTGGCAGCCCACATCATTCCCTACCAGAATGGGCAGCAACCGGGAGCCGGCAGCAGCCGAGGGCCCGCTCCGGCTGCGAAAATCGGGGAAAGAACGATCACCTACGACGAATTGGTATTGCCCGTAGCCAACCGGGTTTATGATCTTCAGGAGCAGATCTACCGCCTCGAGCGCGACCGCCTGGACCAACTGCTGGCCAAGCTGGTTATCGAGCGGGAGGCGGAACAGCAGAACCAGAAGGCTCACGAACTGGTCAAGGACTACCTCGCAGCCCAAACCATAACTGTCGAGGATGGGGAGATTGCCGCCTATTATCTCGAAAACCGGGCACGGCTTGGCGACTGGCGCGGTACGGAAGAGGAACTCAAGGCCCAGATCCGGGCCTACCTCCTGCAACTCAAGAGGGAACAGCGACTCCTGGAATACGCGCGTTCCCTTTATCCCCGCCATGGGGTTGAGATCTACCTGAAGGAGCCTCAATATCCCACCATTCAGGTCCACCTCGACCAGGACGACCCGGTCCTTGGCCCCGAGAACGCGCCCGTCACCATCGTGGAGTTTTCCGACTACCAGTGCCCGGCCTGTCGGAGAAGCCATGAGCTGGTGCGGGAACTGCGGCAGAGCTACGGAGATCGCGTTAAATGGGTGTTCAAGGATTTCCCAATGCCGGGCCATCAGTGGGCCAGGGGAGCGGCCCTTGCCGCCCGGTGCGCGGGAGAACAGGGAAGATTCTGGGAATACCAGGATGCACTCTTCGCCAGCCAGGAAGAACTCACCCCGGACCGGCTGACCCAGCTGGCCGGAGAACTCAACCTGCAACTGGAGCCTTTCCGTCAGTGTCTCGAGACGGATAAATTTCAATCCCGGCTCAATAAGGATCTGGAACAGGGCAGGAAGCTGGGCTTCGACACCACGCCAACCTTCGTCATCAACAACCGGGTGGTCTCGGGGGCGCCTCCAGCAGCTCGTTTCCGCCAGATTATCAACGAGGAACTCGAAAAACTCAGGAAGAATAACTAATGGTCGGTCAGCCTGGTTTCCGTGGGTAGTGGGCTATGGATCCTTGTGCAGGCTTCTAATGTTTACGTTTTCCGCCACTTTCTGCTTGACTGCCCAAGGTTATTGCCGACCAGATCGCCAACTCCGGCGAATTCCACGACAGCATCGTGATGCTTTAATCTACTCCCGGTCAGGAGTTTTTGCTGCGGCTTCCTGGGCGATGGGTCTCCCGGTCGCCATCGAGTGCTTCCAGGTCGGCTTCCGAAAGCTCGATGATCAATTCCTCCTGCGCGGGGCGGGGCTGTCCCGGATCGATTACCAGCGGGAAAAGGGGATTATTGGGCAGTGCTTTTGCTTCAAAGGTGGGCTGAGCTTCCAGGCTGGAGCCGCTCGCCAGCCCCGGCTCTTCCGGTTCACGGGCCATTCCGACGGGTGAAAGCTCCAGCGATTCCCCTTTTTTTACCAATGCTCCCAGCAGGAACGGCACTTCAGCTTTGACTGGCGAAAACCCCAGGCGTTCGCGCACACCTTCGAGATCGGCCCCGCAACGCCGGCATTGCGCCAGGTGATCAAAACTCACAAACCCGCACTTGTCACATTTCATGACCGGTCCTTCGTTGACAATTCCGTTGGCAGGTGGGGATCATCCATTTCCCTCCCTAACCGCGGATTCCACTGCTGAACGCTGATACCTTAATCAATCTCTATCCATCCGCGTTATCCGTGGAAGAAGAGAGAATCCTCATCCCAGACAAGTATCATTGGCTCATCGCGGATTTGCGTGGAAAAGGCCTGTCTTGTCCTTGGTGTCATTCCGAGCGTAGTGAGGAATCTAGTTGAATTGCCTCAAAAATCGAGATTCCTCGGCCCTTGGCCTCGGAATAACAAGATGGATTCCCTTACGTTAATCCGCGATGAGCCGTATCATTAAGGTCTCCCCAGAGCATCTGAACGGCGGCCAACAGTGCGAGCGCGGCGGTTTCCAGGCGCAGGATGCGGGGCCCCAGATGCACCGGCTGAAAACCTGCCTCCTGGAGCCGTTCCCCCTCACTCTGCGACCATCCGCCTTCCGGCCCGACGACCACGAGCACCTCCCGACAGGCCCGGTAGCGTTCAAAGAGGGCCATGAGACCAGCTCGCGCCCCATCCTCTCTGGCCAGGAGTTTCAATCCTCCGGCAGCAGCCGCCACCCTGGCGCAGGGAACCGCCAGGAACTCGCCCAGGTCCGCACAGAGCTGAAGGTCGGGCAGATTCGTCCGGCCACACTGGCACAGCGCCTCGCGGGCGATGCGCCGCCAGCGTTCTTCTCTCTTGGCTCCCTGAAGGCCTGGCAACCGGTAATCGCTCCGTTCCGCGGGAAAAGCAATGAACCGATGGACCCCCATTTCGGTGGCCTGGCGCAGGGCCAGCTCCATCCGGTCGGCGCGGGCCAGGGCAAGCGCCAGGGTCAGCCGCAGGGGTGACTCAACCGCGCCGGGCCGTTTCGCCTGCACGGCCACCCGGACCTCCCGGCCGCCCGCTTCCACCAGTACGCCCTCCCAGGCATGACCCCGCCCATCCCGCAGTTCGATGCGATCGCCCGGTCGCAGGCGCAGGACCGTTCTCACATGATGGGCCACCTCGGGACCTAGGACAACCAGCCCGGTCGCCGGCGGTGGTGAATCAATGAGAAAGCATTTTCGCGTCATGGCTCTCTTCAGCCCCATACGATTGGTTGAGGCGGTTCGCTCTTCTTCGTGTATCTTCGTGTAACTTCGTGGAGGGGAGGAAATGCCAAAAAGCCCGCTTCCAGCCCCTAAAGCCCCAGGATATCGGTCACATACCACCGGTAGAAGGCGTCGCCCCAGAAGAGGTAGAGGAGGGCTCCGCCAGCCAGAAAAGGACCGAATGGGAGCTTGGTATCGAGCCCCTTGCGGTTTCGCCACATGACCGCGCCGCCAATCGCGGTCCCGATAAGAGAGGCGGTCAGGACCGTGAAGAGGACCCCCGGCCAGCCGAAGAACGCCCCGATCATACCCAGCAGCTTGATGTCGCCCCCCCCCAGGCCGTCTTTGTGGCGGAGGGCCTGATATCCCACCGCGATCAGCAAGAAGAAGCCTCCACCCAGAACGATCCCCAGCAGCGAGTCCAGCCACGAGAGGCGCGGGGTGAAGAAGGAGCAGGCAAAGCCCAGGACCACGCCGGACAGTGACAGCACATCGGGGATCAGATAGGTGTCCAGATCGATGAAGGTGATCGGAATGAGGAGGGACACCAGGAGGCCTTCGATGGCGAACTGCGGCGTAAGCCCGTAGCGCAGGAAGAGCAGCAGGAAAAGACCGCCGGTAAAGGCTTCGACCAGGGGGTAGCGCAGGGGTATGGAAGCGGCGCAGTAACGGCATCTTCCCCGGAGGAGGAGGTAGCTCACCAGGGGAATGTTGTCGTAAAAGGCAATGAGATGACTGCACCGGGGGCAGTGGGAAGGAGGGCGAAGGATGGATTCGTTCCTGGGCAGGCGGTAGATCATGACATTGAAAAAACTGCCAAGACAGCACCCGACCAGGAACACGAAAACCTGCTGCAAGATGGGGGGCAAAACGGCAGGCACGGACCTTAGACCTTCGGGCGTTCGGGTTGGTCATCGGATGGGGCTTCCTCCCCGTACTTGCACGACGGATTGATGCAAACCAGTTTGGGCCCGCCCTTGCGACCCGGCTTTTCCAGCAGCACCGGCTTCCCGCAGCCCGGGCAGGGTTTGGGCACCAGCTTCCCCCAAAACAGGGTATTACAGCGAGGATACTGGTTGCAGCCAATAAAATGCCGGCCGGTCTTGCTCATCCGTTCCACCAACTGGCCGTCGCATCCCTCGCTCGGACAGGTAACCCCGGTGCTCAGGGAGCGGGTGTTCCGGCACTCGGGATAGCCACTGCAGGCGTGGAACTCCCCGAACCGGCCACGCTTCAGGATCATGGGCCGGCCACATTTCTCGCAAACCTCACCCGCCAGTTCCTTCTCCTCCGCCAACTGGATCTTGCCCTGCTCATCGCGCGTATAGTCAGACGAAAACGAACAGTCCGGATAGCCGCTGCAGGCCAGAAACGGGCCGTTACGGCTCCACCGGATTTGAAGACCGCGTTCGCAGCGGGGACATTTCAAATCGGTCGGCCAACCAACTCCTTTCATGTTCAGCATATTGTGCTGAGCACTCGCCAGGGCCCCGGAAAACTGCTTGTAGAATTCCTCCAGGACCGTGAGGTAAGGGTATTCGCCCCGTTCCACCTGGTCCAGGCTCTTTTCCATCCTGGCCGTGAATTCGGTATCGACGATATTGGGAAAGTTTTGCACCAGCAATTGATTGATGAACCAGCCCAACTCGGTAGGATACAAGCGCTGCTTCTGGAGGGAGACATACTCGCGTTCGACGATGGTCGAAAGAATCGTGGCATAGGTGCTGGGCCGACCAATACCGCGCTCTTCCAGTTCCTTGATGAGACTCGCCTCCGAATAGCGTGGCGGCGGCTGGGTAAAATGCTGCCTGGCGCGCAGCTCCTGAAGGGCAAGGGATTGGCCTTGCTGCAGGTCCGGCAGGCGGGCCTCACCATCCTTGGCGCCTTCCGCATCCTCGCTGCTCTCTTCATAGAGCACCATGAACCCGGGGAATTCCACGGTCGAACCGGTTGCCCGAAAGAGATAGTTGCCGGCCGCGATATCCACGCTCTTCCGAGCAATCAGGGCCGGGGCCATCTGGGAGGCCACGAATCGCTTCCAGATGAGGGTGTAGAGCTTGAGCTGCTCTTTGTTGAGATAGGGGGTCAGCTTTTCCGGAGTGCGGTTGACATCGGTCGGGCGAATCGCTTCGTGGGCATCTTGGGCTCCCGCTTTCGCTTTGTAGAACACCGGGCGGGCGGGGAGGTACGGTTCCGGCCAAGTCGCCGCGAGGTAGGCGCGGGCGGCCTGTACCGCCTCCTGGGAGAGCCGGGTGGAATCCGTTCGCATATAGGTGATGAGGCCTACCGCACCCTCGGTCCCCAGTTCGACCCCTTCGTAGAGACGCTGGGCGGTGCGCATGGTCTGCCTGGCAGAAAAGTGCAGCCGCCGTGCGGCTTCCTGCTGGAGAGTGCTGGTGATGAAGGGCGGCGAGGGGTTCCTGTGCCGTTTCTTGAGCTCAACCTTGCTCACCTGATAGGTCAGGGCACGGAGAAGGTCGACCAGGTGATCGGCTTCCTCCTTGGTTGAAATCGTGCACTTCTTCTTACCGCAACGCCAGAGCTGGGCGGTGAAGGCCTGGTTCGGGTCACCCGCCGTTTCCCCGGCGAGTGCCAGGGCCAGCAGATCGGCCTCGATAGTCCAGTATTCCTCCGAGGTGAACTGCCGGATTTCATTCTCCCGTTCGCACACCAGGCGCAGGGCCACCGACTGCACCCGTCCGGCACTCAAACCCTTGGTCACCTTCTGCCAGAGGAGCGGTGAGATCTGGTAGCCTACCAGCCGATCCAGGATGCGCCTCGCCTGTTGGGCTTCATATCGCTCCCGGTTGAGGTTGCGCGGATGAGCGAGCGCTTCTTGAATGGCTTTTTGAGTGAGCTCATAGAAAAGAACCCGATGGATGGGTTTATCTTCCGCCTGGATGGCCTCGGCGATATGCCAGGCGATAGCCTCTCCCTCACGGTCCGGGTCCGGTCCCAGGTAGATGGCATCGGCCTTGGCCGCCGCTGCCTTCAACTCATTGACAATCTTTTTCTTTTCCCTGATCACCTGGTAGTCAGCCTGAAAATTCCCGGCAACGTCTATTCCCAACTTGTTCCTGGGCAGGTCTTTGATGTGGCCGACCGAGGCCTTGACCACAAAGTCCCGTCCCAGATACCGCCCGAGGGTCCGGGCCTTGGTGGGCGATTCAACAATCAATAACGACTTCGGCATGCCGTCATCCTTTGCTCACAAAATATTTACCGGGCAGCTGCCCGACTGCTCCTTTCAATTCCAGTGCCAGCAGGATAGCCATCACCCGGGAGACGGGCCACTGCAGGGTGCGACAGAGCTCGTCCACATGTCTCGGAATCTGGTCGAGAACCTGGAGCAGGGCCGTTTCTTCCGGACTCCCGGGGGGGTTGCCGGAAGCAGCAGTGGTTACGCCATCCCCTGAACCGGTCTCATCCCTGACTCTGCCCCGCCGAATTGCCGGCCGGATCTCCTCCAGCACATCCTCGGCACTCTCCACCAGCTTGGCACCCTGTTTGAGGAGCCGATGAACCCCCACGCTCCGGTACTGCTGCGGCATGCCCGGCACGGCGAAAACCTCCCGTCCCTGTTCCAGAGCAAACCGGGCGGTGATGAGCGACCCGCTGCGGTGAGCGGCTTCAACCACCACCACCCCCAGGGAAAGACCGCTGATGATCCGGTTGCGCATGGGAAAATGACCCGGAGCCGGAGGGGTGCCCAAGGGGAACTCGCTAACGAGCGCCCCAGCCTGCCCGATCTCGCGACGTAAATCGGCATTGCCCCGTGGATAATCCATATCGAGTCCGCAGCCGAGGACGGCAATGGTCCGGCCCCCGGCTCTGAGGGCGCCACGATGAGCGGCACTGTCAATCCCGACGGCAAGACCGCTCACAATCGTCACCCCCGCTTGCGCCAGCTCGCAGGACAGCCGTTCGGTGAAAACCATCCCCATGGGCGAGGCCGCCCGGGACCCGACCACCGCAATGGCGACCAGATCCCTGGGTTCGAAGCAGCCCTTGACAAACAGCGCGACCGGCGGATCTGGAATCGCAGCCAGATTCGCCGGATACTCGGAATCCGGCAGACAGAGCAGCCGGATTTCTGCTTGATGAAGGCTTTCCCATTCCGCCGCAAGAGGTCTCAGCAGGGTTTTTCGCATGAGCGCCAGACGCCCCCGGTCGCGCAATCCGCCCACTGCCGCCAGTTCCCCGGGGCCTGCCTGCAGGATCGCCCGGGCCGTGCCGAAGTGCTGCAGGAGACGCAGCAGAGAGCGATTTCCCAGGTCGGGAATGAGCTTCAGGCTCAGCCAGGCAAGCCGCTCTTCATCCATTGCTTACCATCCATCACTTGAGGTCTCCCCAACAAAGCCAACCTTGCCGACCCCAGCCCAACGTCATTCTCACATGCTTTGGCAGGAATCCAGGTTCTTTCAGAGTCAGAGGAAGAGGCGTGCTCTTTTGGACCCAAACCCTGCGGAATCCCCTTGTCGCAGTCCGGCCTTGGATGATAAGTACAGGCCCTGTTTGCATTTGTCAAATCGATGATGGCAGCAGGAAGCAGCATGGCTCGGAGCGTGAGGGGAGGTCACCGGCATGGCAGTTGAGCATGGTCGGATCAAGCCGGAACTGCTGGCGCCGGCGGGAAGCCTCGAGAAATGCCGCCTCGCCTTCCTCTACGGGGCAGATGCGGTCTACGCGGGAGGAAAGGAGTACAGCCTCAGGAGCTACGCCCGCAATCTGCACTCCGAAGAACTGGCAGCGGCGTGTCATCTCGCTCATTGCCTGGGGAAGCGACTGTATGTGACCGTCAACGCCTTCGCCCGCGAGTCGGACCTGGCAATGCTACCCCCCTTTTTGCAATACCTGCAGGACCTCAGCGTCGATGGCCTGATTGTGAGTGATCCAGCCGTGCTGGTCCTCGCCAGGCGATGGGCGCCACGGGTGCCGCTGCATCTCAGCACCCAAGCCAATACCACCAACTCGCTCAGTGTTGCGTTCTGGCAAACTCAGGGGATCCGCCGGGTCAACCTGGCCCGGGAACTCACCTTTGACGACCTGAGAGAAATCCGGAAAGCCACTGCCATGGAACTCGAGGTTTTCGTCCACGGCGCCATGTGCCTTTCCTATTCGGGACGCTGCCTGCTCAGCGCTTTTCTAACCGGCAGGAGCGCCAACCGCGGTCTTTGCACTCAACCCTGCCGCTGGTCCTACAGCCTGGTTGAGGCCAAGCGTCCCGGCCAGTATCTTCCTGTGGAAGAAGACGGCCGTGGCTCCTATCTTCTCAACTCGAAGGACCTCTGCCTCCTGGAGCATCTCGGCCGGTTGCTGACCCTCGGCATCAACGCTTTCAAAGTAGAAGGCCGCATGAAGGGGGCATTGTACCTTGCCTCGGTGATCCGTACCTATCGCCAGGCCATCGACCGGTACTGGCAGGCCCCGGCAACCTATGCCGTCGACCCCCGCTGGCGGGAGGATCTCGAAGCGGTCAGTCACCGGCCGTATACCACCGGCATGCTCTTCGATCGTACCACCGGTCCTGAAGCTGGCATCGACGCATCAGGCCGCCTCTTTCAGACCCACACGCTCGCAGGAATCGTCCGCCCACCTCCGGAGAGCCACTGGGACGACTCCCCCAGGGCGCCGCACTTCGCCCTCGGGCAAGAGACCTGCATCGAAGTGCGAAGCCGCCTGAGACCGGGAATGGAGCTGGAGTTTCTCGATGTGGATGGTGCTACGATCAGTCACGTTCTCGGGACGTTCGCGGATTTGCGGGGAAACCGCCTGGACGTTGCCCATCCCAACAGCTGGATCCGGGTGCCGCTTCCTTTTGCCACCTTTCCCCACCAGGTGATCAGGACTGTCAGGAGTTGATACCGACGGCCAAACGGAGGCAGAACAGGGGAATCACACAAGGGACACCTGCTATCTCGGTGCTCTGTTCAGCCCCACTTGAACGTCACTCTATCCCAGAACACCAGCAAGCCCGATTGACATTTCATGCACTTATAGTACTTGGTACCAGGTATCAAACGCATCCAGACTTTCCGTTCAACCCGCCTTACGCGGTGACTGTGGCACCTGGCACATCCTTTTTCAAAAACAACCCAAGCCATAACAGTAGCGACCTCTTCTTCGCCTTCTTCCGTTCTCTTCAGGCCTGTTCGGCCCCGATGAACTTCCGGATCATTTCTTCCCCAAGCTCTTTCGACCTTAGCGTGGCAGCCTCCACCGCATCGATGAGGGCGCTCCGCAATCCGCCCCTTTCCAACATGTGGATACCGGCAATAGTGGTGCCTCCCGGTGATGTCACCCGATCCTTCAACCGGCCGGGATGTTCCCGGGTTTCCATCAGCATCCTGGCAGCGCCCACCAGCGTCTGGGCGGCAAGCTGCTGGGCGTCGGGGCGTGAGAGGCCCATCTTGACGCCGGCGTCAGCGAGCGCCTCGATGATGACGAAGGTATAACCGGGTCCGCTGCCGCTCAGGCCCGTGACAGCATCCAGCAGCGTATCCCCGCCGATGAAAACCGTCTTGCCAACCGCATCAAAGATGGTCATGGCCAGTTCGACATCCTCCTGACGGGCATGACTGCCCGCCGCGAGCGCAGTCGCCGATTCTTTGACCAGTGCGGCAATGTTGGGCATCACCCGGATCAGGCGAAGATCCTTCCGGAGCACGGCTTCGATGGCCGACAGCGGGACCCCGGCGGCGATCGTGATGATCACCTGGGAGGCATCCAGCACCGGCGAGGTTTCCTTGAGGACCTCCGCCAGGATCTGCGGTTTAACCGCGTAGATGATGACCTCACAGCGGGCCACCGCATCCCGGTTGCTGGTGCTGATTGATACCCCATAGTGAGTCTTCAGTTCCTCGAGGCGCTCGGCCCGAACGTCCGTACAGACGATCTGCGCCGGTTTGACCAAACCTGACCCAATCAGGCCGGCGACCAGGGCTTCTCCCATGTTCCCCGCCCCGAGAAAACACAATTTCTTCTCGATCAACATCGCGACCTGCTCCTGCAATAATTGCCCCCCACAGCAAATCCCAGCCATTGGTTTCGCCCGGCCCTCTATAACAAAAACCGCAGAGAATGTTCTTAAAAAATTGGGCTCATCGCGGATTGACGTGAAAGGTAGCAGAACTTTCAAGCCCTCATTCCGGACTTGATTCGGAATCCAGCTTTCCTTAATCAGCTAGCAGTAATGGATTCCGGCTGGAAGCATGCCGGAATGACGGCTGTCGAATCCTGGTGGGCCTGGCGGTTTATCGCGCTAGTCCGCGATGAGCCACATTTCCTCACCCTTCATTCTTCACTACTCACTACTCACTCTTCACCAGTTTGATCTCAAAGAGTTTCGGCCAGCATTTTCCCGTCACGAAGATCCGGTCGCGGGCCGCGTCGTAGGCAATGCCGTTGAGCACTTCGGCCTTTCGCGCCGGACCGATGGCCCGGCGCAATCTGCCAAGGTCGACCCAGGCACCCACCCGCCCCGATGCCGGATCGATTACCGCAACCACATCCTGCTGCCAGATGTTCGCCAGGACCTGGCCCTTGACGTAGGCCAGAGCATTGAGGTTGCGGACCGGGGTCCCGTTATCGACCACTTCGATTCGCTGTTCCTCCCGGAACGTATCCGGATCGAGGAACCGCAGCCGGGCGCTGCCATCGCTGAGGATCAGGGAGGTACCGTTGTGGGTGAGACCCCAGGCCTCGGCGGGGTACTGGAACTCACCGACCCGCTGCAAGGTGGCCCGATCATAGACGAGGACCACTCCCGAGCGCCAGGTCAACTGGATCAGCCGCTCCCGCCACAGGGTCAAGCCTTCGCCGAAGAGATCCCTTGCCAGCGGTACCATCTGCAGGACCGCACCCGTTTCGAGGTCGACCTTGCGCAATGAGGACTTCCCATAGAGGCCGGTGCTTTCATAAAGAACCCCGTTCGAGAAGACCAGGCCCTGCGTGAACGCTTCGGGGTCGTGGGGATAACTCTTTACAATCGTGAAATCATAGCGGGCGGCGGGGGGGGGCTGCTGAGCGATGGCCCTGCCACTGGCCCGTTCTCCCGCCGCGGCAATGACCGGCGGATTAAGACCTCCCCACCAGCAACAGAACCAGCAGGCAGCCACCAAGGCCACCGCCCGCCCCGGTCTCATCAGGTTAACAGTCCGATGTGACCCCCTCACCCCCACCTCATTAGCCTCCTACGGCTTCTTTATGCCACCGCCGCGCGCCCCACGCTGACATAGTGGAACCCCATCTCTTTCATCATTTCCGCCGGGTACACATTGCGCAGATCGATGAAGACCGGTTTGTTCAGCAAGGTTTTGATCCGGTCGAGGTCCAACGCCCGATATTCATTCCACTCGGTCATGAGGACCAGGGCATCGGCCCGATCACAGGCTTCGTAGGGGTTGGCGCAATACTTGACACCCGGCAGGAGCCTGGCAGCCTCCGACATGGCGGCCGGGTCATGGGCCCGGACCAGGGCACCGTGTTCGAGCAGAGTCGAGATGATGGTAAGGGCAGGAGCGTCCCGGATGTCATCGGTTTCGGGCTTGAAGGCCAGGCCGAGAACAGCCAGGGTTTTCCCGGCCTCACTGCCACCGAGGGCAATTCTGATCTTTCTTGCCATGCGGGCTTTCTGGGCGGCATTCACTTCGATAACGGCCTCGACAATGCGACAGGCAACCCCGCTTTCCTGCGCAATGCGCAGCAACGCCTGAGTATCCTTGGGAAAGCACGAACCGCCATAACCCGGACCTGCATGCAGAAATTTCTTGCCAATGCGACCATCCAGCCCCATGCCGCGCGCCAGATCCTGCACGTTGGCCCCGATTTCCTCACAGATGTTTGCCAATTCATTGATGAAGCTGATCTTGGTGGCAAGAAAGGCGTTAGCGGCATACTTGATGAGTTCCGAGGTCTCGATGGCGGTGATGACAAAGGGCGTCTCGATGAGAAAGAGCGGGCGGTAGATGGCCTTCAGCACCTCCTCAGCCATGGGCGAAGCGACGCCGATCACCACGCGATCCGGATGCATGAAATCACGGATAGCTGCCCCCTCGCGCAGAAACTCGGGATTGCTGGCCACATCGAACGAGGCTTCGGGGTTGGCAGCCGAGATGATGCGAGCCACCTGGCGGGCGGTGCCCACCGGCACAGTACTCTTGTTCACCACCACGGTGTAGTCCTTGAGATGAGGAGCAATCTGTTCGGCTGCTTCGTAGACATAGCTCAAATCGGCATAGCCATCGCCCCGCCGGGATGCGGGTGTCCCTACGGCAATGAAGATCACCTGGGCTTCAGGTACGCCGGGAGTAAACTCCGTGGAAAAAATGAGACGCCCGGCGTTCACGTTCTTGCGAACGATGAACTCGAGGCCCGGCTCATAGATCGGAATTTCACCCTTTTTCAGAATATCGATCTTGCCCTCGTCCTTGTCGATACACGTCACCTCATGACCGAATTCGGCGAAGCAAGCCCCGCTCACAAGTCCCACATAACCGGTTCCAATGATCGCAATTTTCATGGCACGCTCTTCCCCTTTCCTGGAAGTGGTGATGGCAATACCCGAAAACTGTAGCAGCTATTTTGATCCCTTACAAGCCTCACCGGCGCAGTGCGTATGGCAGCCCGAAACCGGGTATCCCGGTGATCCTGGCAGCACGGCCTTCCAGCTGAAGGCGTTCATCCGATTAAAATCATTGCTTTCTGGGGTAGATAGTGGATAATAGTATAAAATTGAGCTCAAATGAGGGCAAATTACTTGAGGACTTGCTTTTGAGGATCATTTCGCGACAGAGGCTGCGGTATAAAAAGCGCCATGCGACCGAGGGCACCATCCTGAGCTTTTCGAAACGCCCGGAACGGCCTTTCTCCCTGCGCATTCACCGGACCCTCAAGCCGGTCCTCGACCGTATCCGAATCCCCCAGCCCCGTCCCTTCGTCCCTGATCCCTTCCAGCTGGAAGCACTCGAAACCCTGGAGCGGACGGATGTCCTGGTGACCGCCCCCACTGGTTCCGGCAAGACTTACATCGCCGTCGAGGCCATCCAGCGGATCCTGCAGAGCGGCGGCAGGAGCTGGTACGCTTCACCCCTCAAGGCCCTCTCCAATTCGAAGTACGAGGAATTCTCGAACCTTTTCGGCCCGGACCGGGTCGGGATCCTCACCGGCGACCGGAAAGAAAACGTCCAGGCCCCGGTGATCGTCGGAACCACCGAGATCCTCCGCAACCAGTTGTACGACACCATGCATCGAGGGGAAAACCTGGACGAGGATCTCGTGGTCCTGGATGAAGCGCATTTCCTGGGGGATGAGGACCGGGGAGTGGTCTGGGAAGAAGTGCTCATTTACCTGCCGGCACGGGTCAGGCTTCTCCTCCTTTCCGCCACCATCCAGAATGCCGATGAAATCTGTTCCTGGCTCGAATGGCTGCGCTCGACACCCTGTACCTGGGTGGCCGCCTACGACCGACCGGTGCCGCTCTATCCCCTGTTCCTCACCCCGGAAGGCGAACTCAGCCCGCTCAGTACCCGCCGCGGACTGTTTGCCAAGGTCCGAGCCATTGATTGCAGGTCTCTTGCCAGAAACAGTTTTCCCGATATTCCGAGAGTGCTCCATGCCCTGCGGGAGGCCAATCTGCTACCCGCGATCTTCTTCCTGAAGTCTCGAGCCGATTGCGAAAGGGCAATTTTTCTCTGCCACCCGACTCCCGAAACCGAAGAGGACAGAAAGGCGGAATCCTTCCGGCGGCATTTGCACGAACTGCTGGAGAGTTTTCCCTTCCTGAGACGCCATCAGCATCTATCGGTATTGCGCTATGCCCGGGTGGGGGCTCATCACGGCGGTCAGCTGCCGCATTGGAAGCTATTC
>JAPXSS010000035.1:0-27358 GCA_033812955.1 Syntrophobacteraceae bacterium
AGAGTCATCAGAGCCAATGGCTGGTGGGACGACTATTGGACATACAGGATCTCAGGGAGGATGTTGGCTGCATAATTTAACCAACATCGGTGAATTGCACACCCCCTTTACCCTTTGGGTCATTAATTGGGAATAGCAGAAACTTCCGATGGGATCATCCGAGGCAACGGCTCATGCTGTAATTCGATGACTTCTTTTTCATGATGACTATCGCTGAACCACTTGAAACCATCAAAAAGATGGGGCTCTCAAAGAATGAATGGACGGTTTTCTTAGGACTGACCTAGGACCAATCCTGATCGGTTTCAGTCTGGTAAATCAGGCTAAACGGCTTTGAATGAGGGTTTAAGAGGGCTGTATGCGTCTTATGTCAGTCCTTTCACGCCGGCATCACCGGTTCTATTCCGGCAAGGGGCAAGACGCAAAAATGGGGATCGAGTTCTCCGTCGTCATGCAGGTCGACAATATGCCAGTTTTCCAATAGTTACCGGCTAAATATGGCTCATCGCAGATTAACGTGGGAGAAGCCATTTTGTCATTCCGAGGCCAAGGGCCGAGGAATCTCGATTGTTGAGGCAATTCAACTAGATTCCTCGCTACGCTCGGAATGACACCAAGGAAATGACAGGCCTTTTCCACGCAAATCCGCGATGAGCCCTAAATACTTTTGCCAAGATTTTGCCAAAATCGCAGTGACTCTCGCCTACTTGCCCCTACCTTCTCCATTCGGTGGCACTCATGCCGGTTCCGACACTGAAAGGAAAGGTTCATCCGGTTAACGAGTGCCCCTGAGTATGGAGATGGTACAGTCCGAGTTTGAAGTATTCCTGGTCCCTGAATCCATGTGGTATCGCGGCAGCCGCAATTAGGGCACTGGATCAGAGGGTAGGTCATCTCGGCACGAAGAATCACCGCATCGGCGTTGTAGTGAGTCGAGGTATAGCAGATCCCTTGCAGCCCAAAAGCATGGTACAGTATCGATGTGGACATGGTTTGTTCTCCCCTCGTGTTCGATTGCCGACAAACAAGTGCGATCTTGCCATATCCATTTGCTTTTTTGAACCCTGGGGTACTCATTTGCCGGATCAACCCAACTTTTCTGGTCGAGAGATCTTCTGGTCGCGTTCCTATTTCAGAATGGGGCAAAAAAGTGTTACATATCTTGGCTGGTGCTCTCAAAGCCATCACAGCCGTCGGGAGTCCGGCAAGGGCTGGTCGGTGGGAGGGTGACGAGTCCTGGGGTTGCGAGACAATAGAAAAAGATCGATGTTGGCTTCAGCAGGCCGGAAACCATGCAAAAGCGTTAACGGTCCCTCTGCGGAGCAACAGGAGTAAGTGATGGAAGAGAAAATTGTTGCAGTCTATGTGATGGTTCGGGAAGTGGAATTGCAGCCCGAAGATGGTGGTTCCTATGAGGCGCCGCTGTCCGGGCAGAAGGCGGTCTGCCTCGAATTCCTCAGAGAAAAGCTGGGAGAGGCTGCTGCCCGGAACGCTCAGGTGTATACCCGTCGAAGGGATCTGCTGCTGGATATTGAGCGGAATCGCGTCTCTCATTTGATTGTCCGTAATCGAGAGCGTCTCGGAAACACCCGGGAAGAGATCGAGGCCCTTATCTTCGAACTCCACATGGCGGGCGTGGAATTGCTGGTGGTTGACCAGAATTGAGGTGGCAGGGCGGGTGAGCATTTCCTGTAATCGCTGCGATGGTGGGTTGGAGAAATCGCTCGGTGCTGCCCTAATACTTCGGACCTTCCCGGGGACTGCTGAGAAAGCCGGGATCACCTCTCCGAATCCAAAGAGGACGGTTCTCTGAGGGGGTCGAACTTTTTTCTGGAAGTGGCCGAATTTGTGGACACCGAGGCCAAATTGACATGACTCCCAAAGCACACCAGCCCCGTGGCAGAAGACCAGGCTAGATCGGTCGCTTGAACTCCAACCAGGCTATGGCGTGGCGACACCTTGAACCAGAAATCGAAATCCTCCATCAGGGCCAGCAGTTCGCCGAATTTGTCTCGGTCTCCGATCACCTTGAGCTCATCGGACGATATCTTTTCTGGCTCATCGCGGATTTGCGTGGGAAAGGCCTGTCATGTCCTTGCTGTCATTCCGAGCGTAGCGAGGAATCTAGTTGAATTGCCTCAAGAATCGAGATTCATCGGCCTTTGGCTTCGGAATGACAAGATGGCTTCTCTTACGTTAATCCGCGATGAGCCTCTTTTCTGAGAGATTTGTCCTTCCCAGAATGATCTCGTTCGGGCTGGTCCGCATGAGAAAACAGGGCGCGTAAACAAGGACTCATCGCAAACTGACGTGAAAAGCATTGTGGGAGGAAGGGTATGACTCGTGTCGGTTTGGCAACATCGTTTTCTTTGCTCGCCTCGATTGCAGGGCCGACAGCTGCCTTTGCAACGGTAACCCTCTACCTCGACCACACGCATGGCGGCGGATTGGAGCTGGGCGAGGTGCTGCCGCTCTACAGCGGAATACCATTTGCGGGAATGCTCCTCTCCATTGCTCTGATGCCTCTCTTTGCCCCCCGCTTCTGGCATCATCATTTCGGCAAAATCGCTGCTTTCTGGGCCCTGATGGCCGCCATCCCCATGCTGGTCGTCTATGGTGGGCCAGCCGGGTATCAGATCTATCACGTCCTGATTGCGGATTACGTACCCTTCATCATCCTTCTCTGGGCCCTTTTTACCGTGTCCGGAGGCATCCTCCTGCGCGGGACGCTCCGGGGAACGCCGGTGGTGAACAGCCTCATGCTGCTGGTCGGTACTGCCCTCGCCTCGTGGATGGGTACCACGGGCGCTGCGATGCTGATGATCAGGCCGTTTCTGCGGGCCAATGACTATCGGAAGAACCGCAGCTTCATGGTGGTCTTTTTTATCTTCCTGGTGGCCAATATCGGCGGCTCCCTGACGCCCCTCGGAGATCCGCCGCTGTTCCTGGGATTCCTTCATGGGGTGCCCTTCACCTGGACCTTCAACCTCCTCCCGGAGATGCTGGTGGTAGTCGCCATTGTTCTGTCCATGTATTTCCTCATGGATCTCTACATGTACAAAAAGGAGGGAGTGACCGCCCCCGTCGAGAAAGGCGCCGGCGAACCTCTCCGGCTGGACGGTTCGCGCAACTTTCTATTCCTGGCCGGGATTGTCGGCGCCGTCCTGATGAGTGGTCTCGTCGACTGGGGAACAGTCGATCTTTTCGGCGTGCACCGAGCCGTGGCGGATCTGGTTCGCGACGCCATCCTGATCTTCATGGGGGTTCTTTCGCTCCTCACCACGGCCACGAAGGTGAGGGACGACAACGATTTCACCTGGGCTCCGATCCTCGAAGTGGCCTATCTCTTCGCGGGAATTTTCGTCAGTATGGTGCCCTGCCTTCTTATCCTCAAGGCGGGCTCGAAGGGGGCAGCGGTTTTTCTCATCGAGGCCGTGCGGGAGCCTGCTCATTTTTTCTGGGCCACCGGCATCCTCTCGAGTTTTCTGGACAATGCCCCAACCTATCTGACCTTTTTCAATACGGCGCTGGGCCGATTCTACCCCGGCATCCCGGAATCCCTGGCGGTCCCGCAGTTCATCGCCGAAAATGCCATCTACCTCAAGGCCATTTCCTGTGGGGCAGTCTTCATGGGGGCCAATACCTACATTGGCAATGCGCCGAACTTTATGGTGCGATCAATTGCCGAAGAGGCGGGGACTCCGATGCCAAGCTTTTTCGGATATATGTTTTTGTATGCGATCCCGATCTTATGTACCACCTTTGTTCTGGTCACTTTTATCTTCTTCTAACAGGAGGGGGCTGTTCGTGAAAATAAAAAGGTGGATCTGATGCATGTTGCGGAAGTGAAGGTCCCCAGAGATCAAGAGGCTGGAATGTGGCAGCGCATTGAAGCGGAAAGCAGGGAGCACCTTCACCAATTCTGTGAGATCCTGGCGCAGATGGAAATCCCATGCGCACCGCATCTCGCGGCTGGGGACATAGTCTCCGAAGTGCTGCGGCTCAGCGGTGAGCTCAACTCGACCATGGTGATTTTGGGAACCATGGGCAAAGGCCGGCTCCATGCTCTTTTCCAGGGTAGCCCCTCACAGGAGGTGGCCGAAGCTTCGGATTTGCCGACCCTGCTGATCCCGTAGGAGGTATCTACTTGTCGCATCGGTGACGCAAGCTGCAAGAGAACGCTCATCCTGCTTGCGCTGTTGGGTGCTTGTTTCATCCATGGCGTTCTTCGGAATGAACCTCGGCGTAGCCGATCTCAGCCGCAAGACCCTGAAAACACCAGCAGCCGGTCGTTTGGCAGGTCGACCGGCTGCCGTTTCTCTGTCATGATGCCATCAGAATGGTGTTAACCGGATTTGACTGCGATCTTGCGCGGTTTGATCGCTTCCGCCTTGGGCAGGGTTAAGGTCAGCACGCCATTCTTGATGGTTGCCTCGATCTTGGACTGATCGATGGCTCTGCCGAGCGTGAATTCCCGAAAATAATCGCCAACCCCATACTCCTGCAGCAGGAGACGCTCCGGGCTTTCCTCGATGGTGACCGTTCCGCGAAGGGTCAGCTTGTTGTCCTGGACGTCGATGGCCACATTATCCGGCCCCACCCCGGGCATATCGGCCACCAGAGTGAGGGCTTCCGCAGATTCGTAAATATCCACCGCGGGAATATAGGAAGGGACATCCCGCGTGCTTTCGGCAGTGGTTTGGAGTTCCACCTTCTCTTTCGCCTGAAGCTCTTTCTCTCCCATTTTCAGGACCTCCTCTCAATTCTAAGCAAGGTCTTCGAGAAGCTTGCGATACCGCTCCCACCCCCTCAGTCGGTTTTTACCTTGATTTGTCGGGGGCGAGCCTCTGCTGCCTTGGACAGAACGATATTGAGCACTCCGTTCTTGAAACCCGCCTCCACCCCGCTCGGGTCAATACGGGCCGGCAGCGTCACGATGCGCCGGAAACGGCCGCCCTCGCGTTCGCGACGGTGGTAGTTGACGCCTTCGCCTGCTTCGGGGAGCTTTCTTTCACCTCGGATCGTCAGCGTATCCCCTTCGACGTGGATCTCGATATCATCCGGTTCCATCCCGGGCAGCTCCGTGCTCACGTAGAGCTTGTCATGGTCCTCGCTGACATTCAGAGGAGGGAAAACTCCCGTGCGGTGATAGGGGACTGTCCTGCCGGTGAAATCAGCGAACAGGCGATCCATTTCCCTTTTCCATTGATCCATAAGACCGATGGGTCGTGGTGCACTGGGGCGATCATACCAACGGACAATAGCCATGGCTGTATCCTCCTTTCTCCTTGTTGCGATTGGCTATTTTTGCTGCTTACAATCGAAAGGTTAAGCATACCCCATGGGCCTGTCAATACAGGAGGAGCACCGATCACAGCACCTTGAGAAGCTTCAGCCAGCCGGGATTGTTGACCATGGATTCCGTAACGGCGCTTTCCTGACCAAGCACCTTGACGATGCCTTCCGTTCGCAGCCGATCGAGAACTTCGGCAAAGGCTCTGAATTCCCCTGCGGTAGTGGCCAGGATTTCGTCACGCAGGCGCTGGCGTTCCTCTTCGGTGTCGCCGGTAAGATGACGCAGCATGGCCAGGTAGCCTTTGGCATCGGGCAGCAGATAGGTGTCCATATGGCCGATGGCGCCGACAATGGCTTTGGTGAGTTCATTGTTGTTCAGGTCGACTTTCCGGAGGAAATCAACGGATCGGTCAAAATTGTCGATGGTTTTGAGAAGATTGGGATCGCGGTAGGAAATGAAGGTCATGGTGCCCGAGAGACGGTCGAACATGCAAAACGCGCCGTAGGCTCCTCCCTGAACGCGGATGCTTTCCCAGAGCCAGGAAGTTCGAAGATAGCCGGAGATGACCTGGGCAGAACCGTGGAAGCGGTACCCCAGATCGTATAGATTGGCCCCTTTACCCACATAATTGACCTGGGCCGGGATGAGGAGTCCTTCAAAACGGGGCGGCAGTTCCGGGGTCCAGGCGGGGCTTGCCCCTGGCGGTGTACTTGGAAATCCCTGCAGGAGGCTGGTCAGCCGGTCTTCTGTTTGAGTCCAGTGCTTTTCATCGAGGGTCACATTCAGGATCAGGTGATCTCGCGTGATGAGCGTGTGACGAAGGTCTTCGAGGATGGCCAGAACCACAGGCCACTCATCCTCCACCTGGCGGGCCAGGTCACGCAAAAAGAACAGGTAACTCACCCCACCCATCTGTTCGGCCACCCATTCGGCCTCCCCGAAATGGGACCGCAGCCGCAGGTTGATGATCTGATGGCCACCGGGCACCAGCTTCTGTTCCTGTCGGGCCTTTTCTTCGAGAACCATCTGGCGAAAGCGTTCCCGGTTATCGAGGTTCACGGTGAGCAGGACGTCCCGCAGAATGGTCAGGAATTCATTCACCTGGGGCAGCATGCACTTGCCGCGCAGAAACAGCCACAGCGCTCCCCGCCGGTCAGTCCGGGAGGCCGAGGTGAAGAGCTCCGGGCGGATACCGCCGGTCTTTCGGCTGATCCGCCGGGTCAGGGCAACGAAGTCCTCCTTCTCGGTGCCGATTTCCACCAAGGCCCGGCCAAAGAGTGGCAGAAAGGGTAGCTGGGCCTGTTTGAGACAATGCAGATCGAAGCCGGCGTCCAGGTAGACGATGCCGTTGGTGAAGAGGTCATGGTAGAGAACCTTGACCTCGTCTTTGGTCAGGATCTCCTGGGGAATGAGCCGGTTGGTTCGATCCAGGTCGGCTATCGTGAGGCTCGGTATCGTCTGCAGTGCTTCCGGGGAATCGGGCAGTTCCTGCAGCCTCTTGAGTTCCCGGGTGTTGGCGATGAGTTCCTGCAACTGGGCGGGGGGCAACGCCTCCTTGATGGCTTTCAGCCGTTCCCGTTCGGCAACTTCTTCCCTGGCGGCGAGAGCCGGGTCGGGTTCCAGAATGAGGGTGACGCGATGGGGATTCTTGAGGAAGAAGCGCTCGATCATGGTTTCGAAAAACCGTGGGTTGGCTGCCAGGTCTGCCTTTAGCTGGGCGATGGGGGATTCGAAGGCGAGCGGGGCGAGCGGGTCGACATCGTAGAGCCAGGTGGTCAGGGCGCGCAGCATCAGATTTAGCCCCCGCGGGAAACTGCCGCTGTTGTTCTCCCGCAGCCGAAATTCGATGGTGTTCATGGCGGCTTCAATGGTTTGCGGATCGATTCGCTGGCTGGCGAGAACCTCGAGGGTGTCGAGGATGAGCGCTTCAACGTGATCGGCGGTTCCCGGGTCGATGCCCTTCAGCCCGGTGGAAAAATACATCTGGCGAAGTTCACTTTCCAGGCCCACCCCAGCCAGATCATCTCCCAGTCCGGACTCGATGAGCGCCTTGCGCAGGGGTGAGCCGGGCATCCCGAGGAGGATGTAGCGGAGCACGTGGAAGGCGATATTGGCCTTGGGGTCTGTGGTCTCTTCCAGCAGCCAGTTCATAGTGAGCATCCCACGGTGGACGGGCTGGTCTGAAGTTGCGTTGCTGTCCGCTGAGGCGTATGGCCGGGTGATGCGTTTGGGTGCGGCAAAAGAGGGCTGCAGGAGGATGTCGGAAGCCACCGGGATGGGGTCGAAGGCATTCAGATACTCGCTCACCAGTTGCAGACGGCGGATGGGATCGTCATTTCCGTAGAAGTAAAGGCGGGCGTTGGAAGGATGGTAATATTGCCGGTGAAAGGCCTCGAATTGTTCAAAGGTCAACTCGATGATGCGCTTGGGGTTCCCGCCCGAATCGAGCCCGTAGGCATTGTCCGGAAAAAGTGCCTGCTGGGAGTACTCGAACAGGACGCTGTCCGGCGAAGAATAGGCCCCTTTCATCTCGTTAAACACCACGCCCTTGTAGCTGAGTTCCCCTTCCGGGTCGTCCAATTCCAGGTGCCAGCCTTCCTGCTGGAAAATGAAGGGGTTGATGCGAGGGTAGAAGACCGCATCAAGATAGACATCGATGAGATTATAGAAATCCTGTACGTTTTGACTGGCTACGGGATAGCACGTCTTGTCAGGATAGGTGAAAGCGTTGAGAAAGGTCTTGAGCGATCCTTTCAGGAGTTCGACGAAGGGTTCCTTGACGGGGTACTTGCGAGACCCGCACAGAACCGAATGTTCCAGGATATGAGCCACCCCGGTGGAGTCTTTGGGAGGAGTCCGAAAGGTGATCCCGAAAACCTTGTTTTCGTCGCCATTGATGAGTGACAGCAGTTCGGCGCCGGTTTGCTCGTGCCGAAACAACTGGGCCTGCGTCCGCAACTCCGGAATATCCTTTACCCGTAGCCGCTCAAAGCCTTCGATTGTTGCCATCCGCACCTCCTCGAGAATTCCTGGGGTTCCACCACCGTCCCGGTTCCGTTGATCGGCCCGACTCGGTCTTCAGACCCGAATCGGTCCGATGATGAAGGCTGCGATCGCTCACCCAGCGCTCCGAACCCGTCAGGCGTGCCAAGACGATTACCAGGCGGCCACGTTTAACACCTTCCCGGAGTTTTCTCAATCCCTCTATGACGGGCAGTGTGAACCAGCGGATAGATTGGCGCTTGTCTAACGGGGGTGAATGTGTCATTTCTGGTATATGAAGGGGTCTGGTGACGGGATATCTTTTTACCGGGGGGAGCCGATGAACAAGGAATCAGTCTATAGTGTCTGTGGCATGTGCACGGTCCGCTGCCCGATTCAGGTCGAGGTTGAAAGGGGTGAGTGCGCCTTCATTCGGGGCAACCCTCATGCGGCCGGGATCAATGGCTCCGTTTGTGCGCGGGGCAGTGCCGGGATAGCACTTGTAAACGACGACGAACGCCCCCAATACCCGCTCATCCGGGAAGGCGATCGGGGCGAAGGCAGATGGCGGCGGGCGACCTGGGACGAAGCGCTGGATTACGTTGCGGAGCGGCTGAAGGCAATCAAGGCAGAGTATGGGGGGCGTACCATCCTTTTTTCAGATCGGGGTGGTCCTTTTCGTGACCTCCATATGGCGTTCGTGCGGGGTTTTGGTTCTCCCAATTACTGCAACCACGATGTCTCCTGTGCGCGCAACGTCCATCATGCAGCCCTTTCCCTCTTCGGCTTCGGTCGCAAAGATCTCGTTTATGATCTGAAGAACGCCCGTCATGTGGTGCTCCAAACCCGCAACCTGTTCGAATCGATCAACGTCAAGGAGGTCAATGATCTGCTTGATAGCATGGAGAAGGGGTGCAGGCTCACGGTGATCGACATCCGGGCCACGGTTTCCTCGACCAAGGCTGACCGGTTCCTGATGATCCGACCGGGAACGGACTATGCTCTGAATCTGGCAGTAATCCATGTGCTCTTGAACGAAGGGCTCTACGATGTGGAATTTGTCGGCCGGTGGCTCAAGGATCTGAATACTCTGGACCGTTTCATTCGTCCGTACACGCCCGCCTGGGCGGAGCAGGAAACGGGTATCCCGGCAGGTGAAATCGCGGCCCTGGCGCGTGAACTGGCGGAGGCGAGGCCGGCTGTTGTCTGGCACCCGGGATGGATGACGGCGCGCTACCGTGATTCTTTCTACGTTTCGCGCTCGATCTATATTATTAACGCCCTGCTTGGCTCGATCGGTGCCAAGGGAGGGCTGGCAGTCGCCAACAAGCCGGGAGATGTCGGCCGCAAAGGCTTGAAGAAGCTCGTCGATTTGTTTCCCAAGCCGGAGGAGAAGCGAGCGGATGGCGCCGGCTGGTGCTATCCCCACTTTGACGCTGGCCCCGGAGTGCTACACCTGGCCTTTAAGGCCATCGAGACAGACGATCCCTATCCCATCAAGGCTTACCTCGCCTATCGACACGATCCGCTCACGGCTTTTCCCGATCCCGAGGCGCTGAAGGAGGTGTTCCGCAAACTCGAGCTGCTGGTAGCGGTGACTTTCAGCTGGTCTGACACCGCGTGGTTTGCCGATGTAGTGCTGCCCCTCTCGCCCTATCTCGAGCGGGAGAGCATCCTGGCCTGCAAGAACGGACTCAAACCTTATTTCTTTTTGCGGCAGCGGGCAGTCGAACCTCGGTTCGAAACGCGGGCCGACTGGGAGATCATCGGCGGGCTGGCTGAAAGGCTTGACCTGGCGCCCTTGGCCTTCAAATCCATAGAGGAGATCTGGCAGTATCAGCTCGAAGGGACCGGCGTGACCATGGACGACTTTGCCGCCACCGGGATGGTGGCACTGACCGAGCAGCCTCGGTACCGCAAGATGGCTGAACTCAAATTCAAGACCCCGTCGGGGAAGATCGAGCTCATCAACGACAAGCTGGAAGGCCAGGGGGTGCCCTCGCTGAAGCCTTACGAACCGCCCCGCATGCCTCCTGAAGGCCAGTTCCGAATCACCTTTGGCCGCTGTGCCATGCACAGCCAGGGGCACACCGTGAACAACCTGCTGCTTCATGAACAGATGCCGGAAAACGTACTCTGGTTGAACAGGGCGGTTGGCGAGAAGATGAGGATTGCCGACGGCGAAACGGTTGAAGTTTCAAACCAGGGCTACTCCGGCAACATCAAGGTGAAACTGACCGAGTTCATCCAGCCGGAGGCGGTATTCATGGTACATGGTTTTGGCCATGCCCTGCCCGTGGAGAGCCGTGCTTTGGGCAAAGGGGTTCCCGACAATCCGCTCATGCCAGGTGGGCTCGAGCTCTGGGATCATGCTGGCGGGGGCATGGCCATGCAGGAACATTTCGTGTCGGTGAGAAAACGGCTCATCGCGGATTAGCGTGAGAGAAGCCATCTTGTCATTCCGAGGCCAAGGGCCGAGGAATATCGATTCTTAAGGCAATTCAACTAGATTCCTCGCTACGCTCGGAATGACGCCAAGGACATGACAGGCCTTTTCCACGCAAATCTGCGATGAGCCGAGAAAACTTGCCTGAAGTACCTGGCAAGAGCTGATCGTCATTCCGGCAACCTTGGGACAGGCCCTGATCGAGCATCCGGGGGTTGCCGGGATCACCTTTACCGGTTTCAGAGAAGTCGGCATGGCCATTTAGCGGAATGCTGCGCAAAGGAGCTGGGCCCGGCCAACCATCCTCGAACTGGGCGGCAAAAATCCTGCCATCGCCTTACGCCACGCCGACCTGGAGATTGCCGCCTGCTGCTTCGTGCGCTCGGCCTTCGACCTGCAGGGGCAGAAATGCTCACCCTGTTCGCGGGTGCTCGTTGAAGCCCCGGTCTACGATGCGCCAGTCGAGCGTCTGATACCCCCCCACCGAGCGACTGGTCATCGGTAATCGCACCGACCGGAGCGTGTTCCTGGGACCGGTCATCAACGGCAGTGCCTATGCCAATTTCCAAAGGTATCTCGAAGAACTTGCCCAAGGGGAACTCCGTTGACAGGCGGCAAACTGTTCAAAGAGGGCGACTTCAGCAAGGGGTATTTTTGTACCCCGATCTTCGCCGCCGACGTTCCTTTCAACCACCGGCTGTGGAAAACCGAAATGTTTCTCCCGATCACGCTTTTGGCCAGGGTTACCGGCCTGGATGCCGCGCTGGCCGTTCCCAATGACGTGGATTATGGGTTCACGGTCGGTTTCTACGGCAATAACGCCGAGGCATCCTGATGTTTCGAACACATTGAGAGGGGTCTCGCCTGCGTGAATCGTCCCTTGGGCGCCACGACCGGTGCCTGGCCGGGATACCAGCCCTTTGGCGGGTGGAAAGGCTCCGGGGCGAGCGGCAAGAACGCCGGCGGACTGTACTGCCTTCCACTCTGCATGATGCGCGAGCAGATCCGCAACCTGGTGTGCCACACTTCGCCATGAGAGGCAGTCGGAAGGGTTTCGGCATCCTGGGAGGGACAGCGGAAGTTGCTCTGCTTGTCGGCGTGTCTCATGTCTGGGCAAAGCAACCTCCAGCAACGTGGTCAAACGCAAATAGTTTCAGGTGCTTGCCCGTTTGCTTTGTGCTTTTCCTGTGAGCTCTTCCCAAAAACCGGTCCCCAGTGCCTGCCTGTGATTGCTCTCTTCCACGATCCGTTCTGCCGTCCTGCAAATTCACTTGTAATTATGTATAGAAAAAATAAGTAATGAGTTTGAAGGTACTTTATAGACGCTAAAATAAAAAGGTGACATAGCTTTGGCGCTCATCGGTGCTGCGCTCATGGGCGGAAAGGTCGAGGTTCACGATGAAGGACCACGAAATCCTGGTGATTGAGAACATGGAATTCCGTTACGGGGCGCGAAAAACCCTGAAGAACATCAGCTTTTCGGTACGAGAAGGGGAAATATGCGGCCTTCTTGACCCCAACGGCTCGGCAAGACCACCCTGGTGATCGCCGGCGTCATTGTGTCGACCTTTTTCATGGCGGCGGGGTCGTTTCTGAAATACCTCGCCGATCCCTACGAGCAGCTCCCCTGAATCGTTTTCTGGACCATGGGAGGGCTGAACAACATCCTCTGGGCGCATGTAATCAGGGCTTTCGTTATTGTCTCGATCGGCATAGCCGTGATCTGCCTGTTCAGAGGGAGACTCAATCTCATGGCCCTCGGGGATGAAGAGGCGCTGTCCATGGGCGTGAACGTCAAGTGGGCAAGGGTTCTCTTCATGTTTTTCGGGACTCTCATTGTCGCGGCCGGAAGCTCGTCCTGCGGCATCATTATGTGGGTCGATCTGATCGCCGCACACATGTCCCGCCTGCTCATCGGCCTGGATCATGGGCGACTGATCCCCTTCGCCGCCTTGCTGGGAGGGGTGTTTCTGCTGCTGACGGATAGCATCGTCCGGAGCATGCCGGGCGGGGAAATCCCGATAAGCATTGTCACCTCCTTTATCGGCGCTCCTCTCCTGGGCTACCTTTTGCTGAAGCAAAATCATGAATGGAAGGGATAGGGTAGAGATGAAAAAGCTCTTGCTGCTGCTCACCCTGGCAGTCGTGCTGGCGCCGTTCCGGGTTGATCGGTCCAGTTGCTTATGCCAGCGATTATCGGATCATTACCGACATGGACGACAAGCAGATCGAGGTGCCTGCCAATCCGAAGAGAATCGCGTGTATGCATGGGGTTTCCTAGGACAGGATCGTCATGCTCGGTAAAGGGGACTGCCTGGTCTTGATGATGAAACCATTCCCCTGGGCTTATCGGCTTTATCCCGAATTGAAAAATGTCGAGACCGCGCAGCCTCCGTTCACCGCTGATGTCGAGCGCCTGCTGAACCTGAAGGTAGATCTCGTCCTCTACTCCCCCTTCCCTGGTGAAGCAGAGAAGTACCGGGCCGCGGGAATCAAAACGGCCTGCGGATTTTCGGCCCGGAAGAGGCCACGGACTATGGAGCAATTCATGGACAACTTCAAGCAGCAGGTGAGGTTTTTCGGCGATCTTCTGGGACCGGAGGCGAAAGTCAGGGCGGATACGTACTGCCGCTACTTCGATGCAAAGATCCAGGCCATCCTGGCCATCACCTCGAAGATCGGCGTCGAGGACAGGCCGACCGTTTATTACGGCGGAAGAAGCGGGAACCTCCTGTGCAGCTAGGGGAAAGCCAGCGTCATGCACTGGTTTACCGAGGTCGCGGGCGGCAACTTTCTGTCGCAGGCTTATGACAACAACTTCACGGAAGTCAACCTGGAACAGGTCTGCTCATGGGACCCGGAGATCATTCTCATCAGCGGGTATGGCAGCACCCTGGAGAGCGTCAGGAACAATCCGAACTGGGCGTCCATGCGGGCCGTCAAGAACGGAAAGCAGCATATTTTACCCACCGGGGTTTTTACGTGGGATCTTGCAAGTGGGGAAAGCGTGCTGCTTGCTATCTATCTGGCAAAGCTCTTTCACCCGGATTTATTCAAAGACTGGCACATGATTGAAGAGATGAAAGCATTCTACTCCGAGGTGAGGTATACGGCAAGAGCATAATGACTGACGATGCGGAAAGGATTCTGAACGGTCTCGGCCCGAGGTAACATAATGCATTTGCGTCAAAAGTAATTCATGGTCCTTCGGGACACCCTGAAACCATGAAAAGGACGGAGCCTAACGGACAACTCGCAACCCGCAACTCGCAACTTTTCGAGACAGGATGCTGCAAGATGAGCTGGTGGGAAAGACGCGCTCCCGTCCGCGTAGCGTTGCTCCTTTTGCTTCTGGTCTGGTGCGGATGCACCTGCCGTCTGCGCCCTCAGGAGTCAATACCCCCATGGAAGTTTGCCGTGCTCGCCGACACGCAGGGAAGCCGGCAGGCTGAATCTCAGAAGCCGTACCTCAACGAACGGGTCCTGGGGATGATTGCCGCCGACCTTGTCCAGGAACGACCTGATTTCGTGCTGGTGGCCGGGGATCTTGTAAGCGGCTGGCTGCATCACGGCGGTGTTGTTGACTACCCGACCCAGTTTGCCGCGTGGAAAGAGGTTATGAAACCCGTCTATGAGGCCGGGATCAGAGTCTACCCAGTTAGGGGCAACCATGAGGACGGACCGGAACGCTTTGTCCTGCCGCCTCTTCCCGCTGACCTCGAACCGCCGGCCGACACCCAGGCGGTACTCAGGGAGGCCTTCCGCCAAGCCTTCGATCAGCCCTATATCCCGCAAAACGGACCCCCCGAAGAAGTGGGCCTCACATACAGTTTTAGTCATAAGAACGCCCTCGTCATCGGCATCGACGTCTTCACCGTGCATCAGCATCAGGTGAATCAGGCCTGGTTTGACGCCCGGATCGCCTCCAAGACGGAAGCACATCTCTTTGTGTACGGCCACGAACCGGCCTTTGGCGTAAACCACAAGGATAACCTCTCTGTATATCCTCAGGAGCGGGACCAATTCTGGAACGCTCTCGGCAAAGGTGGTGGCCGTGTCTACTTCTGCGGCCATGATCATGTCTACAACCGTGCCGCTGTTGTCGATGAAGCGGGAAACACGATACGCCAGATCGTGGCCGGTACGGGAGGGGGAACCCTCAAGACGTGGTCGGGCCAATATGCCGAGGCGATGAGGGTTAAAGGGGAGTATCACAAGAGCGGCCGGCACGGCTATGTGGTCGTGACGGTAGACGGAGCCGAGGCCACCATCCAGTGGAAAGCCATGATAGACGGGCAGCCAGGCAGTCGCTGGGAGGTTCTTGACACCTTTTCTTATACTCTTCCCGCAAAGACCTGTCGGCAGAGGTGGAACCGGCAAGGCTCGGCAGCCGGTGACGCCGGGAATCGCGCCGCCCTCAGATAGCCCGGCAATCTCTCCATCATTGCGGGCAACCCTCCTTTTCCACAATCCCACCACTTGTCCTTGATGCCAGGGTCGCTCCTCACCGTACTCGGGCTTTGCGTGGCGTTCGTCATGAATCGTCCAGGCAAGATGCCCTTCTTTTTACTTGCGTTAACACGTCATTTTGCTAAGTTAAACATACATTGCTGTTGGAACTGAAAAACCTGGAGGCTGAGAGGTTCGGCAAACAGGGGAAGAGAGGCGGTATGGGTCCCGTTGTGGTTGTGTCCTATATCACCAACAACGCGCTGCTTTTGCGTCTTGCGGGCTTTTTTTGAGAGCGGAGCTGGAAAGAGGAGCACCTAGCGAGTCCGCGCATATCAGAGGGCCTGAAGAATCTCTGATGGCGCAGCTTGAATCATCATTCAATCTCATGTGGAGGAGGAAAAGACATTGGTTGCCTACAAGTGCGAGAATGGAGATTTGACCAAGGAAGAGGCACTGGCACAATTGCTTGACCAGTATCGGGACTATCAGGGAGGGCTGATTCCGGTCCTCCAGGAAGCCCAGAACATTTATGGATACCTGCCCAGGGAGGTGCTGCAGCAGATCGCCTGGGAACTGCGCATCCCGTTCAGCAAGGTGTTCGGGGTGTGTACCTTTTACGCCCAGTTTCACCTGAAGCCCCGGGGGCGCAACATCGTTCGCGTCTGTCTGGGCACTGCCTGTCACGTACGTGGTGGCGCCAGGATCTTCGAAGCAGCCCAGGAGAGCCTGGGGGTAGGGCAGGGCGGAACCACCGAAGATCTGCGCTTCACCCTGGAAACCGTGGCCTGTATCGGTGCCTGTGGCCTCTCGCCCTGCATGATGATCAACGACGAAACTCACGGCCGCCTGGTTCCGAAGCGGGTTGGCGGTATCTTTGAAAGCTACCAGTAGAGGAAGGAGGGCTGCAAAGTTGAAGAGCCTTGATCAAGTCCGTGCAACCTATCAGGAAGAATACCGGCATAAAACTGCCAAGAACCGTATCGTCGTGGGACTCGGCACCTGCGGCATTGCCGCTGGCGGCGAAAAAGTCATGGCGGCCATTAAGGAGCAGACAGCGGCCCGCGGTTTGGACGTTGCGGTCGATTTTACCAGCTGTATCGGAATGTGCTACCGCGAGCCCATGGTGGAGGTAGCCTTGGTTGGCGTGCCCAGCGTCATCTATGGCGATATCTACCCCGAAAAAGTGGAAATGCTGCTGGAGAGCATCGAGAACAAGACCCCGGTCTTCGAGTGGGCGGCGATGCAGATCCCCAACGGTGCCGCTCCTTACGAAGGCATCGCCATCATGGACCAATCCCCCTACTACGCAAAGCAGGTGCGTTCCGTAACGTCGAGGCTCGGGCGGGTGAACCCCGAGAGCATCGTCGACTACATGGCCACCGGCGGCTACGAAGGCATCGAAAAGGCCCTCAAGATGGATCGCATGGCGGTCATCGAGGAAGTCAAGAGATCGGGCTTGCGAGGGCGCGGTGGCGCCGGTTTCCCGACCGGCACCAAGTGGAATTTTGTCTACGGCGCCCCAGGCGACAAGAAGTACGCCGTCTGCAACGCCGATGAAGGCGACCCCGGCGCTTTCATGGACCGGTCCATACTGGAGGGCGATCCGCACTCGGTCCTGGAAGGCATGATGATCGGCGGCTACGCCATCGGCGCCGACGAAGGCTACATTTATTGCCGAGCGGAATATCCCTTGGCCATCAAGCGTCTCAGCCTGGCCATTGCCCAAGCCGAAGAACACGGCCTGCTGGGCGAAAACATCCTCGATTCCGGCTTTAACTTCACGATCAGGATCAAAGCCGGGGCGGGCGCCTTCGTCTGCGGGGAAGAAACCGCCCTGTTGAACTCCATCGAGGGCTTGCGCGGCATGCCCCGGGTGCGGCCGCCGTTCCCGGCCATCAAGGGCCTGTTTGGCAAGCCCACCACGCTGAACAACGTCGAGACTTACGCCAACGTGCCGTTCATCATCCGCAAGGGCGCTGACTGGTATGCGGCCATGGGGACCGAGAAGAGCAAGGGCAGCAAAGTCTTCTGTCTGACCGGCAAAGTCAACAATACCGGCCTGATGGAAGTGCCCATGGGCATCACCCTGCGCGACATCATCTTCTCTATCGGTGGCGGGATCCAGGACGGCAAAGCCTTCAAGGCCGTGCAGAGCGGCGGCCCATCCGGTGGGTGCATCCCCGCCGAGCACCTGGACACCCCGATCGACTATGACTCCCTCGGCGCACTGGGCGCGATTATGGGTTCCGGCGGTCTGGTGGTCATGGACGAGAATACCTGCATGGTGGACGTGGCCAAGTTCTTCTTGAACTTCACCCAGTTGGAATCATGCGGCAAATGCACGCCCTGCCGTGAGGGCACCAAGCGCATGCTGGAGATCCTGCAGAAGATTTGCGACGGCAAGGGCGAGATGGCGGATATCGACACCCTCGAGCTCCTGTGCCGGGTCATCAAAGGCAGTTCTCTCTGCGCGCTCGGTCAGACCGCTCCCAACCCGATTGCAACCACTCTCCGCTATTTCCGCAACGAGTATGAGGCGCACATCAAAGACCACCGTTGCCCGGCCGGTGTTTGCAGCTCGCTGTTGGTCTACTCGGTGCAGGCGGATAAGTGCAACGGCTGCGGCGCCTGCCGCCGGGTTTGCCCGGCCGGAGCGATCACCGGCGAGAAGAAAGCGGTCCACGTCATTGACACAGTGCTTTGCATCAAGTGCGGCGCCTGTTTTCAGAAATGTAAATTCGAAGCCATTTTAAGGGCATAGGGGAGGTTGAACAAAGATGGCTAACATAACCCTGACGATCAATGGGAAAGCGGTGACCGTTCCGGCTGGGACCAGCCTCTTGGATGCGGCGACGGGAGCCGGCTTCTTTGTGCCGACCTTCTGCCACGACCCGGCGATCCCGAACTACGGCGGCTGCCGCATTTGTGTGGTGGAAGTCAAGGGCGCGCGCGCGTTGGTCGCATCCTGCAGTGCGGAAGCGATGAGCGGCATGGTGGTGGAGACGGAATCCCCGGCGGTGGTGGAAGCCCGCAAGACCATCCTCGAGCTGATCCTGGCCAACCACCCAGCTGACTGTATCACCTGTGAGAAGCTCGGCGACTGCCGCCTGGAGGAATACGCCTATCGCTATCAGGTGAGCCCTCTCGCCTTCAAGGGAGCAAAGCACGATTACCCGGTCGAGGACACCAATCCGTACATCGTGCGGAACATGAACAAGTGTATCCTGTGCGCCAGGTGCGTTCGAACCTGCGAACAGGTGAAGGACCGGGCCGTGATTGACTTGGCCTACCGGGGCTTCAACACCAAGGTTGCGACGGCCATGGACACTGACCTGGCCGAATCCGACTGCGTCTACTGCGCCCGGTGCGTGGCAGTTTGCCCGGTGGGGGCTCTGACCTACAAGAACATGGCGCTCAAGGGCCGGCAGTTTCAAATCAGAAAGGAGCCCGTCACCTGCACCTTCTGTGACGCCGGCTGCACCTTCGACATCAACTACAAGGGTGATAAGGCCATAGGCATCACCGCCAGGGCTCCCGGCGAAGGCCGTCCCCTCTGTCTCAAGGGGAGACTTGGCTTGGAATTGCTCACGGTGGACGAGCCGATGGCCCCAATACTCAAGAAGAATGGTGAGTTTGTGCAGGTATCTTGGGCCGAGGCCCTCGGGCTTGCCGGGGTGCTCGAGAAGATGAAGGAGCAGGAAGGGAAGCATCGTGTGAGCGCGAAGATGGTAATGACTGCATAGAGTTCCTGGAATACAGGGCGGGCCGGGGCTATCAAGATCGGAGATGCCCGGCTCGCCGGCTTGCAGCTCATTCTTGTGCGGTCATGGCGGGGAGCGGCGCCGAGACCGATACTGTCGCAGGAAAAAGAAATAAGGGTTGTCTCCCCGGAGGATTCGAAGTAAGTCATTGACCCAGACGGACCGCTTGGTCCGGGTGATGAGCGATTGCGGTCAAAAGGGCGATTGGAAAGGTGGAAGAGTTTCCTCGGTGCAAAGACGTTTTACACTTGAATATTGGATTGCCGACGGCTGGATTGTGGGCCGCCTGAAAGAAGTCCCCGGGATTTCCAGTCAAGGCCAGACGTTGGAAGAGCTGGAACAAAACATTCGGAAAGCTTATCAGCTCATGATTGCGCAAGACGCGACATCGGATCGCTCCGATAGACGGAGCAAGGAATTGGTGATCGAGGCTTGACGCGGAAGTGATGCTGTATGCTATGAGATACCTATTTTGTTCGATAAGTTGAGTTGATTTACCGGAAGCTGTTGCCTTTGGTTCAGCGATATTGGAGGAAGCGGGCGAAGGGAGGACCAGAGTGAGTCGATCGGGGGATGACGTTACCGTCACGCAAACAATTGCGACAAAGCACTCCGTTCCCCCCCCGGAAAGAGTTATTCCTTGCCGATCATGACACTGGTTGCCTTGATGAGGGCGCACACCTGATCACCGACTTTGAGGCCGAGTTCCTTGACGGCATCTACGGTGATGGCGGAAGTGATGACGTTGCCGCCACCGATGTCGACTTTCACCTTCGCCGCTACCTGACCCTCTTTCACTTCCACGACCTTACCCTTGAGGCAATTCCTGGTGCTGAGCTTCATCTTTTTCTCCTTTTTTAATGGGTTCTACCATGTCCTGCTGGACGCTTTATGGCACGAGTATTTGATTAATCGTGCGCGTCTCCTTCCCTTATAACCGTATCTTAGAAAGAAGACAAGAAAAAAAGGGGGCGAGGGGCAATTCATTGCGCTAAAGGAGGTTAACGAGCCGGAAATACAGAGCAAGTCCGTTTGAAAGGCGGGTGTTATTGGCGTAACCCGGCAGCGCTAAACGCTATACTCATGAAGGATGGCATACTGCGTTTTGTGAATGTTATCTGGATTCCGGCTGAAAGACTACCGAGATATCGTCTCAGGCGGCTTCCACGTTCGTCATGACGGCGAAAGCCGGCGTCAAGAGTGCTTTTAGAAACGATATTTCCAACCTCAACGAGTATAACTGGTGCTGTCGCATTGCGCTGAGCTGTATTTGGATGAGGCATTTCCGTATCGGGAGAAGCCTTATGCAGAAGTCTCAAATTCCGCTACCTCAGCAAAAGGGGGGAATTGAGTTGGTTACGACGGGGAGGGGGAATTAACGCGATCATTGAGACTCAGTTCCATCCCACTTGTAGAGAACCATACCTCTCCGAGAGCAATTCAAACCCTTACACCCAAGAAAGGAGAGGTATGGTCATGAAGAATTGGTATGAGAGCTCGGTCAAGACTCTGCAGCTGAATGGCAAGGGGGAGCGCTCCCAACAATCCTACACCCGCGCGGTGAGCATGCTCACCGAATTCTACGACAAAACCCCCGATCACATCAGCGAGGAGGAGCTCCAGGAGTATTTTCTCCACCATCCACCCGATATTGCCGAACTGCTCGTTAAGGGTCCTGATAAGGAGAGCACCCAATAAGCTGCTAGACTACCGCGAATTCATGATACTTGGTCGGGTCATCGGTGACGATGTAGATGACCCTCACCTCATCCGGGTTCAGCGCCATGGCCTTGGGATGAGTCTTTTTCAGCTCCTCCACCCGCTTGTCGGCCTGTTCGAGAATAACGTCCCGTTCCCCGAAGACCATGGCCCCCGTTGGGCAACTCAGGACACAGGACGGGAGTCGATTATTGGTGATCCGGTCAAGGCACAGATCGCACTTGACGAGCACCATGGTCTTCTCATCCTGGCGCGGGATATTGTAGGGGCAGGCGGAGCGGACGTCCTCGAACGGCGCATTCTTTGATTTTTCAGTGAAGAGTACTGCTCCGGTCGCTTCGTCCTTGCTTGCAGCCGCATCGTCGCCGATGGCGTCCACACAGGGAGGTTCGACACAATGGCGGCACTGTTCGGAAAAGAAATACCAATAAGGTTTGCCGTTTTCCTTGAGCCCCTCGGAAAAGCGGACCAGCTTCAAGGTTTGGGCCGACAAATCCGGCGGGTTTTGATAGGTCCCGGTCTGTTTCGTTTTGGTGCCCGGAAGCCCTTTCCACTGCTTGCAGGCGACCTGGCAGCCACGGCAGGCCGTGCACTTGGAGGTATCAACGAGTATCGATTTTCCTTTTGCCATCTCTCACTCCTCCTACACCTTGGTCACGTTCACCATGAAGGCTCGGTATTCCGGGGTTCCGGTGTTGGGGTCGCCCGCAGTTGGGGTCAACAAGTTGGCGCTATCGCCGCAATCCTTGGGGAAGAGCCATCCGTAGTTGTAGGTGATCCCAACCTGGTGCAGGGTCTGTCCACCCACTTTCAAAGGACGCAGCCGGGTAGTGACCATGGCCACGCATTCGACGTCGCCGCGAACCGATTCAACCTTGACCTTATCCCCGTTCTTGATGCCACGAATTTCAGCGAGCTCCGTGCTGAGCTCGACGTAGGCCTGCGGCATGGCTTCCGTGAGCCAGGACTGCCATCTCGTATCCGCACCTGTACACCAATGTTCCGTACAGGAGTAGGTAGTGCAGACGAAAGGAAACCTCGGATCGCATCCCGCTATCTTGTCGCATTCACCCTTGAAGATCCTGATGACGGGACTGCTCAACTGGGCCGATATGAGGCTCTTGTCAAGCGGACTTTCGAGGGGTTCGTAGTGCTCGGGGAACGGCCCGTCCACCAGTCCCGGTCCGAACAGGGAAGCCACGCCGTCGGGCTTCATGATGAACGGTAGTTTACCTTTTTCTTTGTCGGCAAGGGGCGGCCACGGACCGTCGGGAACATCGCCCACCCATTTTCCGTCTGCCCATTTCAAAACCGCCCGTTTGGGATCCCATGGCTGCCCGTTTTCATCCACCGACGCCCGGTTGTACAGGATGCGCCGATTCATCGGCCAGGCCCAAGCCCATTCGGGGTAAAGGCCAAGACCCGTCGGGTCGTCCTTCTTCCGCCGGGCAATCAGGTTTGTGCCATCCTGGGTGAAACTCCCGCAATGAATCCAGATGCCGCACGAGGTCTTGCCGTCGGCCTGCAGGTAGCTGAAGCCGGGAACGCATTCTCCCTTCTTGAAAGACTTGTCCCCAACGGTCACATCCTCCAGGAAATAGCCGTTCATGGCCTTGGCTACAGCGGTGGAATCGTACATCCCCTTGGCATCAGCATAATTCCATTGCAGATTGACAATGGGATCGGGGAACGCCCCTTTCTCTTTCTTGTAGAGGTCCTTCAGTTTCATCACCAGCCGATAGAGGATATCGCCCATCGAAAGCGCGTCTCCGGGTGGCTTCTCCGCCACATACTTCCACTGGAGCCAGCGCCCGGTATTGCTCATACTGCCTTCTTTTTCCATGTGAGCTGCCGCCGGCAGGAGGAAGACCTCCGTTTTGACCTTCTTCGGATCCATTCCCGGCCCCTTCCAGAAGGAAGCCGTCTCATTGTCGAAGATGTTGACGTGCACCATCCAGTCGAGTTTGGCGAGGGCCTTCCGGGTCTTGTTGGCATTGGGGTTGCTGCACGCCGGGTTCTGGCCGACGCAAGTGAAGCCCTTGATCTTCCCCTCATACATCTTGTCGATCTGATCCAAAAGCGTCGTGTCCTGACCGTCATCGTTCTTAGGAAGGTAGGAATAGGCGAAATCGTTGTCCTTGGTAGCCTTGTCGCCGTACCAGGTCTTGAGGAGGCTCACCATGTACTTGGGTGTGTTCTGATACCAGTTGGCCGACTGAGGCTCCCTGGTCTTGGGAGTGTTCTTCGCCAGGTACTCATCCAGGGTGCTCAGAGAAGCAACCGGTGTCTTGAGATAGCCCGGCAGAATGTGCGTGAGGATGGCCTGATCCGTCGATCCCTGGACGTTGGGCTGGCCGCGCAACGCCGCGATGCCTCCTCCCGCGATACCGATATTCCCCAGCAGGAGTTGCACGATGGTGAAGGACCTGATGTTTTGCACGCCCACCGTGTGCTGGGTCCAGCCGAGAGCGTAGAGGATCACCCCCGCTTTGTCTCTCGCCCCCGTCGAAGAGTAGACTTCATAGACGGTTTTGAGATCTTCTATGGGAGTTCCGGTGATCGACGACACCTTTTCAAAATCGTACCGTGCGTAATGGGCCTTCATCATCTGCAGAACACACCTGGGATTCTGGAAGGTCGGGTCCTTTTCCGGGACCCCGTTGGCATCGAGCTTGAACACCCAGGTGGACTTGTCGTATTTCCTGGTAGCGGGATCGTAACCGGAGAAGAGACCGTCCTTGAAGCTGTACTTAGCGTCGATGATGCACGAGGCGTTAGTGTAATTCCTGACGTACTCTTCGAAGTATTTGTTGTTGTCGAGAATGTATTTGATCATGCCGCCCACAAAGGCGACGTCGGTCCCGGGACGTAGGAACGCATGATGGTCCGCCACGGCCGAAGTCCTGGTAAAGCGAGGATCGACATGGATGATTTTCGCCCCCTTGTCCTTGGCGCGCATGGCCCACCTGAAGGTGATGGGGTGAGCTTCCGCCGCATTGCTGCCCATGACGATGACGCAATCGCTGTTGCCGATATCGATGGGGTGATTGCTCATCGACCCGCGTCCCAGCGATTCCGCCAGAGAGGCCACGCTCGGCCCGTGGCAGACCCGCGCCTGGTGATCGATGTAGACGAGCCCCAGCGCCCTCATGGCGGAGGTGATCATCCAACACTCCTCGTTGTCCAGCTTGGAGCTGCCCATGTGAGCGAGCGCCTCGACGCGATTGACCACCTGCCCCTTGGCGTTTTTGACCATGAATTCCTTGTCCCGCACCGCCTTGATGTTCTTGGCGATCTTGGTCAAGGCCCAATCCCAGGTCTTTGGTTCCCATTTATCGCCGCCGGGCTTGCGATACAGCACCTTGGTCAGACGGTGTTCATTTCTGGCCGACATCTGGAGCGTTGCCGCACCCTTTGCACAAAGTGAACCCTCATTGATCGGATTGTCCGGGTCTCCCTCGATGTTGATGACTTTGCCGGTTTTCGTGTCGGTGCTGCAGACCAGCCCGCAGGTCACCGCACAGTGATAGCATAGAGAGTAGGTCTGTCTGGCACTCTTCACTTGGTCGATCTTACTGAGTTCCTCCGCGTAGGCTAATACCGGCCGCATGTCGAGTCCGAGCGACGACAGCGCCAAGCTTGCCCCCATGGTGCCGGAAATGAAAAGGAACTCGCGTCGTGTAACTCCCATCTCCTCCTCCTTTTCTCATGTGAACCCCTCAGGATACTTGCACCCTAAAGAACGTCGTCGAATCCAAATTTGCTGGATTCGGTGGTTGCCAATCACTGGCTGGAGTCCATATTGGACTCATCACGCTGCTGGTTAACCCTCGATCGGCAGATGCCCGAAAAGACGATTCGAAGGTCCCGTTCGTCGATTTCCCTCAAGAAATAATCTTCCGCGCCATATCCTTGGGTACCAGAGCGTCAATCGATACAGTTCCATTACTCATAAAAATTCCTCCTCATGAACAGCTCGCGAGAACAGCACCGCCAGCTTCAAAGGCAGTCCCATAACACCCATTTGAGGATCCGCTGCAACTTGGCGGACCGGGCGTTTCCTGTTCCGAAACACCCAGTCCACCTTGTGAAATGCTCCTTCCTTGAATGCTACGTTATCTTCTCCACCTTCACTGCACACGCCTTGTACTCGGCCGTCTTGGTGATCGTATCGAAAGCCGCATTGGTGAGCCAGTTGGCACAGGTCTCCCGGAAGTGGAAGGCCATCCACACCAGCCCCTTGGGTACCTGTTCTGTCACTTTGGCCTTCACCGTCACCTCACCTCGCCTGGAGCTGACCTTGATCATCTCACCATCGGCAATGTTTAAGGCTTTGGCATCTTCAGGCGAAATGTCGGCCGTTTCTTCGCCCAGGATCTCATTCAACCCCACACACCGTCCGGTTTGCGTACGCGTGTGGTAGTGAGTCAGGCGCCGTCCGGTGCTGAGCATGAAGGGGAATTCCTCATCGGGGACTTCTGCCGGCGGCGTCCAGTCCACGGGAACCAGATTGCCCAACCCGCACGTGAAGTTGCCGTCCTTGTGCAGGGTCGGCGTGCCCCAATGGTCCAGGGTCGGCACCGGCCACTGGAGGCCGTCACCCTGAATCCGCGAGTATTTGATGCCGGTCAGCTGCGGTGCCAGCACGGAGATCTCATTGTCCCAGAGTTCCTGGGCACTGTTTGACTCCCAATTCTGGCCCCAGCGTTTCGCAAGTTCCTTAAAAATCCACCAGTTGGGTTTGGCGATCCCGGGGGGCTCACTGACCTTGCGGACCAGGCTTTCACGCCGTTCGCTGCTGGCGAAAGTCCCTTCGTTTTCACTCCACGCCGCGGCCGGCAGGATCACATCGGCAAACCGGGTGGTTTCCGTGTGGAAAAGATCATTGCAGACGATGAATTCCGCCGACGCCAGGCAGTGTTCGATATGGTGAATATCCGGTTCGGTATTGGCCAGGTTTTCGCCGAAGATATAGAGCGCCTTGAGCTTGCCCTCGGCGAGAGCGTCTACCATCTCGGGTATCATCAAACCCACCTTGTCGGGCAGTTTGTCCACTCCCCAAGCCGCCTTGAACTTCTTTTGGGCCTGAGGATCATCCACCCGCTGATAGCCTGGAAAGAGATTCGGCAGCGCTCCCATATCGCAGGCGCCCTGCACGTTATTCTGCCCACGGATCGGGTTGACTCCGCCGCATTCGACCCCAACATTGCCCAGCACCATCTGGAGATTGGCGGTGGAAAGCACGTTGTTCGTACCACACGTGTGCTCGGTGATACCCAGCGTGTAAATGAGCATGCCGGGCCTCACCGCTGCCAGTCGGTGCGCCACATGACGAATCATATCCGCGCTGATGCCGCAAATCTCGGCAGAGCGTTCGGGAGGATATTCGAGGACCTTTGCCTTGAGCTCCTCGAAACCGACACAACACGTGTTGAGGAACTCTTTGGCGTGGAGATCTTCTGTTATCAGTACGTACATCAGCGCATTGAGGAAGGCGATGTCGCTCCCCACTTTAATGGGCACATGGAGTGCAGCGTGCTCGGCAAGGCCTGTGTAGCGGGGATCGACGACAATGAGCTCCGCACCGTCATCCACGGCATTCTTGACAAAGGTCGCAGCCACGGGATGAGCCTCGGTCATATTGCTCCCGATGGCGATGATCATCTTGGCCTTGGCGAAGTCCTTGAACGAATTGGTCATGGCTCCCGAACCGAAGCTCTTTGCCAGACCGGCCACGGTCGGTGCATGGCAGACCCGGGCACAGTTGTCGATGTTGTTCGTGCCCAGTACTGCCCGGAAGAGTTTTTGCATCTGGTAGGAATCCTCGTTGATGCTGCGCGAAGAGCTGACCCCACCGATGGCATCCGGGCCGTGCTTGGCGATGATCTCCTTGAATTTGTCGGCCACCAGATCCAGGGCCTCATCCCAGGATGCCTCGCGATAACCGCCATTTTCCTTGATAAGAGGCGTCTTGAGCCGGTCCTCCGAGTAGATCCAGTCGTAGCCGAAGCGGCCTTTGACGCAGAGCCGTCCATAGTTGGGAGCCCCATCTTCAGCGCCCGTAGCCTTGATGATCCGACCATCCTTCACATGGAGCATGATCTGGCAGCCCACCCCGCAATAGACGCAGGTGGTGCGGACCTTCTGCACTTCCCACGGGCGGCCGAGTCCTTTTGCCTTCTTTGGGGTCAGGGCCCCCACCGGACAGGCCTGGACACACTGGCCGCAGTAAACGCAGTTGGAATCCTTCAGCGAGGTGTTGTTGAAGGTGGTGATGAAGGAATCTGAGCCCCGTTTGGCAACGTCGATCACGCCGTTCTTCTGCACGTGGAGGCAGGCCCGCACACAGCGCCCGCAAAGGACACACTTGTTCTGGTCCCGCACGATCAAGGGATTGGTGTCGTCTTTGGGCTTTGGCACAAATGGGGTCTTGAAACGGATCGTTTCGATCCCGTGCTCATAGATCAGATCCTGCAGTTGACAGTCACCTGATTGTTCGCAATACAGACAGTTGTGATCCCCGTAGGCGACCAGCAACTCGAGGACGGTCTTGCGTACTTGAACCACGCGGTCGGTGTGGGTATGGATCACCATCCCGTCGGTGGCCGGCGTGGTGCAGGAAGGAGGCAGTCCGCGCATTTTCTCGATCTCGACAATGCACAAGCGGCATCCGCCGTAATACGGCATTTGGGGATGGTAACA
>JAPXSS010000036.1:0-27313 GCA_033812955.1 Syntrophobacteraceae bacterium
GCTCAAGTACGCAGAGCAGATCGGACTCGGCAAACGGGCCTATCAGCTGATAACCGTCTGAAAACGAGCTATTGGCGCTTTGCGCAACAGTACGGGGCTAAAGCTGCATAGTTTGCCCGTTGGCAGCCGCGCGGTGGAGCGTCCCCTGTCGGCCTAGGGATTGTTGCAGGCACTGCGGAGGGCTCACTTTTCGGGCAAAATGAAAACCCCGAAAAGGGCTGAAGAACGGCTTGCCAAGAAGGGCGGGATCGAGTACATTGCCGGTGGAAGCGCCAAGCTCACTGGTGGGGCTCCCGGACTTCAAATCCGGTGCAGGGGCGTGAAGGCGTTCCTGGGTGGGTTCGATTCCCATGCGCTTCCGTATAGTTCTAAAAGGCACCCTCGAAAAACACCTCACAGAAAATAGCTCGTGTACGCGTCCTGGGCACGGATCCCCGCCGATAGCTCCAAAACTGCAGAAGGCAGGATATCCCCCTGTGCGGGTTGCCCTTTTGCGTGGTCCCCTGTCTGCTCGCAGCCATTGGAACAAACCTCGCCAACTATTACCCATGGGCACCAAGCTTGGCTAGGTCTGTGCTTTTTCGACACAGAATCGAGGGCCTGCGTATCCTAATGACCCACCCTGACCGTCCTCTGCCAATCCCTGTATCGTAGCCTCCCGAGCGGTTGCCCGCCCGGAAGCACAGCACTCTGAGGGTCCAATCCGAAACAACAGGAAGAGCTGTCCGACATCTTGTAGATCGACTTAACCACTTGGAATAACTGAATTGAATTCGCTGGCGCAATAGTTGCTCTGGCCGTTCAGGGATGTCTCCAACCTTTTGTCCGTGATCAACCTGGCTTGATGGGGCAAATAACAACCAGGATCACACCATATCGAGAGTCTGCTCGTGACGACCGGCAGGCGAAGTTGCGCGGCTGTCCTCCGGGTCGGAGCATTGTTCCTTGCAGGGGATGCCTTTTGATGATGGGGCGGGAGGTAGGAGCTGCCATGTCCTGTATGGACAGATACCAATGGGGAAAGGAGGTTGAGGCAGAAGTCAGGCACCCATCCGCGCTGCGGTTCCGTTCGGAGGTTTCAGCTCCATTTCGACCAAACCAATTTGAGGAGGAAAAACGATGAAGCGCCTTTCAATGCTGCTCTTGTGTTTGTTTTTGGCCACTCCCTCTGCTGTCCTGGCTGACAACCTTGCGCGAGACTACATCCCGGCTCCCCCTGATACCCTGGCTATCTTTCTCTACTATCAGCATGGTAGTGCCGACAGCATGTATGTCGGCGGCAAAAAGGTGGCCAACGATGTCGACTATTCAGCGAATGTGGGACTCTTCAGGCCGGTCTATTTCACCCAGATCGGGCCTTTCGTGGTTGACCCTCAATGTATCATCCCCTTTGGCAGTGCCAATCTCAGATCAAACAGCCTGGGGTTGGATAACACCTCATCAGGATTTGGCGACCCCATCCTGTTGGCCACCATCTGGTTCCTCAACGACACCAAATCAAAGACCTGGCTGGGATTTACACCGTTCTTCTACATTCCGATAGGGACCTATGACAATGACGGCTTGGTGTCTCTGGGTGAGAATCGCTGGCGTTTTCGCGAAGAACTGGGTTTCGTCAAAGGCTTTGAGATCTTTCCGGAGCACAATCTCTATTTCGAGCTCCAAGTGGGGGGGGACTTCTTCACTACCAATCACAGCTATACGGCAGCCAACGCAAACCTGGACCAGGACCCCATTTTCAACCTCGAGAGCCACCTGAGCTATGATGTCACCAAAGCTTTCTGGGTTTCCGCCGACTACTACTACCATTATGGCGGAAAGACCGAACTGGATGGCGTGAAAAACGATGATAGGCTGAACAACCATGCGGTTGGTATGACACTGGGCTACAACCTCACGCCCTCCTATCAGTTGCTCTTTCAGTACAAGGCGGACGTCTCGGTGGAAAACGGCCTGCCCACGCAAACAGCGCTCTTCCGCTTTCTCTACGTGACTGACTTCGGCAGCCTTCGCAAGTGTAAGAGCGATACCAAGTAGCCAAACTGGGGGGAAAGCCGTCGTGGGCTTTCCCTCACCTCCGGCATGTTTCATTGTTGCCGCCATGAGCCGTTTGTCGATAGGTTGTGAGGAGGCTCCACCCCAAAGGACGAATCCATCACCAAGGTGACCGCAGAATGGAACGATTCGGGATACGGCGTGGCAGGGAAGCAACCCCGCCTGCTTTCGACAGTCTGTATCCTTTAACGCATGTAAGCCGCCTCTAAAAATCACTGCTCGTCCCGGTGAAAACGCGCCCGAAGGGCAATTGAAGCAGATCCCTTTCAGCCCAAAAGCGTTGAAGTTCATCATGCCTTTCCCGACCCTTTACGCCGCCATGTTGGCATAGTAGGGTGACGGCACCGTCGGGTACGCCCGGAACACATGCACGAAAACCGCCTCTGTCTTGTCCCGCACGTCTTCCTCCGAATAGGTTTCCGGTAACCCGGTTTCCTCGCTCCAGAGATAATCCTGAATCGTCAGACGGACCGCGTCCCGGGTGGATTCCTTGTCGCGCCAATGATCGATGCGCAGTTTTTCCGCCTTGAGCGTTTCCAGCAGATCGACGGCCACGGCCTTGATGCGTTTGATGTCACCGGACGTCAGATTTGGCTTTCTCAGCAAGTCGAATACGGCGAGACTTTCTTCATCGAGCCCTTCCCGTACGGCGCGGCTCTCCTCATCGTCCATCTCATGTATGATTTGCAGAAGCGCCTCGAAGGTCTTCTCGATGGTCACCCGATCCTTCTCGCAGTTGTACTCGGCGACGATCTCCTCGTAATGCCTCTGGAAATCGGTCCGCAGGGGATTCTGTTGAAGAAGGCGCTGCAGGCGTTGTTCGATGGCGTTTTTCAGATTCTGCACGGTGGTGCGTTTGGCCGGACTGCGCTCGAACTCCCGGCGCAGCCGGTCGAAATCGATCCTGCTGATGTCGTAGGGCCCCGGCTCTTCGGCAACAGCCGGCTGTGGTTGTGTCTCGATCGCTTCATCCGCGACCTTATGCAGTTTACGGATGATATCGGTGATATCCGCCTGTTCGCGATCCTGCTGAAGACTCCTGTAGACGATGTTGATCGCCTCGAAGTCAGTCCGGCAGGCATTGACGCCTTCGATGGTGATGCAGGCCTTGAACTTCGAGAACACCGCCCGGCACATCACCTCGAAGCGTTTGCGCGTCTCGTCGTTTTCGTTGGCCGCCTCCTTGGCTGCGAGAATAGCCGCATTCCTGGCGAAACCGGTCTGCCCGATAATTCCATCCAACGACGCGCTCCGCTCTTCCAAGAAGGCCCGTACAAGGGCAATCGCTTCACGAAGATCGGCGAGCAGTTCCTCATCGGGCCTGGCCGGCTCGATCTCGCCGCCATCGCCACCACGCCCGTCGTCGCCCGTTTTGGCAAAGGTCGCCAGCGCCTGGCGCAGGTTCTTCAGGATGCCGCAGTAATCGACGATCATCCCGTTGTTCTTGCCCTCGTTGACCCGGTTCGCCCGGGCGATGGCCTGCATCAGGGTGTGCGCCTTGAGCGGCTTGTCCAGGTACAGGGTCGTGAGACAGGGGACATCAAATCCGGTCAGCCACATGGCGCAGACGATGGCAATGCGGAACGGGTGTTCCTCAGCCTTGAATGCCTCGTCCAGCGGCAGCCGCTGCATGTTCTGGAACTGCGGCTGTTTCCGCATCGCCTCGGGCAGGTCGATGCCTTCCTTGATCAGACGCCGGTGCGGGGTGATGTCCAGCTCCCATTCGCGGAACTTCTCCACCTCGCCCTGTTCCTCGCTGACCACCACCGCCATCTGCGTCTGCCGCATCCACTCGATCTGACGTCGCCGGTACTGTTCGTCCTGCTCGTCCGTGGCCTGGGGCAACTGCGCTGCAAGTTTACCGATTCTCTCGTTCCAGTAAAACTCGATCAGCTTGTGCATGCGGACACAGGTGATCTTGTCGATACAGACCAGCATCGCCTTGCCGGTTTCCCACGCCGTGGAGTAGTGCTGCACGAAATCACGGGCCACCTGGTCGAGGCGTTTCCCGGCCGTGATGATGTGGTAGTCGCGCTTGAGCTCCTGCTCCAGGCGCTGCTCCACATCGATATTTCCCGTCTCCAGTTCCTCCAGCTTCTCGGCGATCCGCTCGTTCAAATCACCGACCGCCACGCCGAGCTTGTCGCCACGCGCATCGTAATAGAGCGGCACCGTTGCCTTGTCTTCCACGGCCCGCTGGAAATCGTAGGTGGAGACGTAATCGCCGAACACCCGCCGGGTGATCTCGTCGTCCTTAAAAAGCGGCGTGCCGGTGAAGCCAATATAGCTGGCGTTGGGCAGTGCATTGCGCATGTTGAGCGCCAGCGTGCCGTACTGGGTGCGGTGGGCCTCGTCAGTGATGACGATGATATCGTCACGCCGGGAGTAGGCATCCCCTTCGCTAACGGTCTGGTTGAATTTCTGGATCAGCGAAAAGACATGGGATTTGTGCTGGGCCAAAAGCTCGGCGAGATGCTCGCCGCTCGCGGCCCGGCAGGGGTCACGGTCGTTGTCCACCACGCCGCAACCGGCAAAGGTTTTGTAGATCTGTGTGTCCAGGTCGTCGCGGTCGGTGAGGATCAGAAAGGTGAAGTTGCCGCCCAGCTTGCGATGGACCTTGCGGGTGAAGAACACCATGGAATAGCTCTTGCCCGAACCCTGGGTATGCCAGAACACCCCCAGCTTGCCGTTCCGGCTCTTCCTGTCGCGGACCGCCTCGATGGCCCGGTTGACGCCCAGGAACTGATGGTTACGGGCTAATATTTTTCTCAATTCCCCGGTCGAATCGTCGAAAACGATGAAGTTCTCCACCAAATCCAGGAAATTGTCTTTGGCGCATACTCCTTTGAGCAGCGTCTCCATGGCCACTACGCCCGGCTGATTCTCCGCCAGTCGTTTCCATTCGTAAAAATGCTCGAAACGACCGGTGAGCGAGCCGAGTTTGGCATCCACCCCGTTGGCCAGCACCACTAGGGCATTATGATGGAATAAATGCGGGACGGTGTCCTTGTAATCCAAAAAGTTCTTCTCGTAGGCGGCGCGAATATCGCGGCCGACGTTCTTCAGCTCCATAAACAGCAAAGGCAGGCCGTTGACGAAGCCGACGATGTCCGCCCGGCGGCGGTAGAGATCGCCGCGCACCCACAGTTCCCGCACACAGAGGAAATGATTGTTTTCGGGATTGTCAAAGTCGAACACCCGCAACCGCTGCCGCACCCGTTCGCCCTCGGCATTGCGAAAGGCGACCTGTACCCCGTCCCTGATCAGGTCGTACTTCTCCCGATTGGTGGCGGCCATGGTCTGCGAGGCGGAGGTCGTGACGATCTGGCGGACGGCGTCTTCATAGGCCGCGGCGGGCAGTCCGGGATTCAACTCTTCAATTTTTGCCCGTAAGGTGCGGGTCAACACCATCTCACGGTCCGATTCCCGGCCCAGCAGGCTGTCCGGACCAAAATCTTCGTTGTTATAAGCGTATATCGACTCCCAGCCGAGTTCTTGTTGCAGATATGCGGCGGTGGTCTGCTGGACGAGGGTGTCTTCGGTGTAGGGTGTGGGGCTCACTCAGTTGCCTCCCAGTGTCCTTCCTTTCTTCCTCCGACACGGCGCAACAATCCAGCCCTTTGTAGGTTCTGAATGTTCCGTTGCACCGATCGCTCGGTAACGCCGATCAATTCAGCCAGCTCAAGAATAGTAATGGATGGTTTTCTCCGACAAGCATCCAGAATCTTTCCCGACGTTTTCCCGACGCCACATCCGTTTTGGGTAAATTTTTCCGTGAAGCGTCGGGCTCAATATCCAGCAATTCCAGCTCTTCCACCGGCTTGCGGTGAACCGTGGCCGTGAACAGGCAGCCGTCGTGGTCATCAGTAAAGTCGATGGCCGGCCACACTTCCAGCGCCCGTTTAATACCTGAACCCAGGCCGTGATAGGGCAGCAGCCCCTTGGCTACATAGGAAACGAGGATGGGATTGCGGATATTGGAGTTCCCGGCCCGGATCTTCTCCACCGTCAGGTTGTCGGGTAGATGGCCGGGGCTGATGATCTCGATGCGGTTATCGAAAACAAACAGACGGATCGGGGCGCTGACCAGGTAGTCCCGGTGCATCAGGGCGTTGACCAGCAGCTCTTCGAAAACCGCTTCGGGAATCTCCGGCATTCCTGGAGCGTTCACCCCGCGACCGGCCTGCACCTTGTGCAGGTTGCGCATGACAAAGGCCAATGCGCCCTCAAAGAGTTTCGGCAGCGGGCCGGAAAAATCCTCGGTGTCGAGGTAGTCGGTGGCGTGGATCCTGTTGCCGGGGTAGCGGATCGCCTTGACCACGAACTGCGGTACGATCCACTCCGGCCGTTCGGCAAACAGCAGCACCCCGGCCAGATTCAGCCTGCCGTCTTCGGTGGCAAGATTCATGTTTTGCAGCAGCCGGGTCAACTCATCGGGGGAGTCGGGATACTCCTGTTTGTAGACAGTACGCAGGAAATCGCGGAAACGCAGCTTGTCCAGCTTGTCGATGCCCGCCTTGGTGGGTAGCTCGTCGGCATGGAACTGGTTGGTGAACTGAAACAGCCTGCGCAGTTCTTCTTTGGAGTTCACCCGCCGCTTGTCGGCCCCGGCCTTGAGCCAGATTACCCCATTCCTGTCGAAGTAAGGTTTGTCGATCCCCTTGGGAACGGTCAGTACGATGACAATGTGACCGTTCTCCATGGCCACGTTCTCGGTTTGTACCGCCAACGGACTGCGCACCAGTTGGCTGGCCGCATTGCTGATGAGCTGATTGATACGGGTCACATCCTGCCCTGAAAGCCCCAGCGTCGAACCGTCATCGGTCACGCTGATGAAGATGGCGCCGCCATCGGTGTTGGCGAAAGCCGCCATCTCCGAGGCAGGCGATTCGGCATTCTTCACATCCGCCTTGAACTGGCGGGTGGAGTCTTCGCCGAGTGCGATTTGGGCGAGGAGGTCTCGTGTTTTCATGCCGTTCATGACTCGCCTCCTTTTTCCAGAGGCGGCGTCAGCTTTTTGATGTCCTCTTCCAGTTCCTTGAGGCTTTCTTCATACTGGATGCGCCGCTGCGATTCCCGGAATTTGTCATATTCAAGGGCGGCTTTTTCCAAGGCCATCTGGTGAGTGATTGTGCCCGCATGGGTCAGGAGTTCTCGCCCATTGAGCCGGATAATGGCATCCAGCCGTCCAATCCAGTCCGTCATGGCCCCATGGCGAGTGGTTGTCCGGAAATTCCGGACAACCACTCCTTCGTCCAGTTCTCCTTCACTGAAAATATTGCGGATGTGCTCGGAAATGGTCTTCTTGCTTTTGCCGAACAACCCCGCCATGTGATCCTGAGTCAGCCAGACCGTCTCATCCTCCAGCCGGACATCGATTCTGATTTTGCCGTCGGCAGCTTGGTAAATAAGAATTTCCGAATCATTCATGCCGCTGGCTCCGCAATGATCTTTGGGCAAAAGTGCTTTCGGTGTAGTGAGTTTTTGCCGTCATCTCAAGAACCCTCCCCGGCAAGGATCTCCCATACTCTCTTGTAACCGGCTCCACTTAACGCTGCCTGCTCAGGCCTTGCGCGGCTCCAATCTCTGGGGGACATGCTTTTCAGGAAAGAACGGGCTTTCCCGACAGAATATCGTCCGTCGTCACCGTCCGAGGCATCGCGATAGAGCAAGCCAATCTTTTCGGCCACACTTCGAGGAGCGGAGTTCATCCGCATCAGCACAGCATCTTCGGTTCGAACGCCGTGATAAATCATGGCAGACAGAGCGTTGATTCGGCGGCGCTCAGCCTCGGTCATCCTTTCAAAATCCATCCCTGATACACGGCTCAAAGCCGACACTCCCCAGGTGCCGTTATTGACAATAGCGCGATAGATCGCCTTGCAGGCGTCGGTAAACGCCTTGGTTTCCGATCCCTTGTTATTTATTGTAAAATAGGTTTTCGCTATGTCTTCCAGCCGAACACCATTCACCCAGTCGCGGGTGATGTTGGATAAATGGGCGTGGTCGAATCCATCACCACCGATTTCTTCAAGCTGCTGTTTCAGTTGGGGGATCTTGAGCATGACCCCGAACAGATCTGCCATGCGGCCTGCATCTCCAAACAAGCTTTCTGGTGCCCAGTCATCGGGCCTCAGTTGCTCTTCGAGATTCCGCATACCGCTCATCGCCTTTTGCACCCCTTCAGGTGAAAAACCGGTTAAGTCGGCCAGTTCTGCCGCCCCCGGCATATCAGCCAGCTTGCGGGCATAGTTCTTCGTGGCATTCAGTAAAGCATCGGCTTTGTCACGTCGGGCGGGATCGTTACGCAGGGTCGTATAGCCATAAGTCTGCCGAAGAAGTTGCTCGGATTCCGCCAGCACCGCATCCAGATTCTTTTTTTCCGCCCAGAGATGGGCGACATAGCATCGGAAATCTTCCCACTGATCCTGCCAAAGAACGGCATCAAGGTTGTTGAGTTGACCTTGGGCGGCCAGATCATCAAGGAGTGCAACCAAGCGGGAGGCGAGAGCGCCGGTATTGCGGCGAACAAAATCGATTATCGCGTCTCGATCCTTGCCCTCCGCAAGGCCGACAACACCAACGCTGTCGTGCCCGATTCGTCCGGCCCGGCCAGCAAGATTCCAGAATTCCCGGGGCGACATTTCGACCGACTGCCGTCCCTGCGGGACAAAGCGGGAGGCCAGGAAGATGGAGGATACCGGGAAATTGATACCCTGGGCGATGGTCGATGTCGCGCACAAAACGCGAAGATTGCCGGATTCCGCAAGCCACTCCATAAGCGTCCGGATTTCATCGGACAAGCCCGCATGGTGGACGCCGACCCCATGATCGAGCATTGTGATTAATTCGAAGCCTTGGCTGACTTCGATCTTGAGAAAATCCTGGACCAGTCGCACGTCGTCGGGAATGACTTCGAACTTCAAAACACTGCCAGCCACATGGCGGGCCATGTTCCAGACCGTGTTAATGTTGTTGGCCATGGCAATACTGGTGCCCCGGGCAGACAAGACGGTAGCTATGGCGGCCGTCTGCAAGCCGAATCCTTTTTGCTGCCCGCTCGCCAGGACCTTGCTTTTCGGCACATCTATCGGTCGGCAATCGCCCGCACGATGTGTGCCGCGCAACTTCATGGCTCTTTCGGTAACGGTCAGAGTTTCATACTCCAGCCGCCATCCGGCACGTTCGCTGTCATCCGCGACTGCACGGTAAAGCCCGACAATCCGTTCGTTCGGTTTCCAGGCGGTGGTGCTGAAACTGATCGCCTTCCCAGCGTTGACGTCTTGAGCAAGCCACCGCGCCACAGTCTCGCTGCTCTCGACATAGGGCATCAACAACAGGAAATTAGCTTGAGGGCAATCACGCTTGATGGTGGCGAGAAGGAATTCGATTCGCAGCCCGCGGGCCTCCGTTTCGAGATTGTGCGCTTCGTCCATCACCAAAAGCGCCAGCGGGCGCTGCACGTTCTTGTTACGAATGACAAGCGAAAGCTTTTCCGGTGTTGCAACCAGCACATCGAAAGGTTTTTCCCGGTCGGTAAGCAGCTCCTCTTCGAAAGCATCTACCTTAATAGCCCCACTGAGTTGCTCTACCCTCAGTCCAATAGGTTGGAAGTCACGGCGTAATCTTCGTGTAATCTGAGCGGTCAAAGCTCTGGTCGGTGCAACATAAGCGACCCAACCACTGTCCGCATCGAATTGGTTGAGCGCCTGAAGAATCCGAAACTGCGCCAATAAAGTCTTGCCGCCGGAGGTTGGCATGTCGATCACGATAGCGGTCTTGGCCTGATCGAGAAGCCCCTGTTCAAGCAGGGCGGCGCGTTGTGGCGGCAGCAGTTCGAACATCGCCTGGTGTTCCCGTTTGGTCAGTACCTTGACAAAGGCCGACACACGGGAGTTGACGGTTCGTGCGCCCCACCACAGGGAGTTGGTGACCATGATACGTCCAGCGGCATGAAGCCAGCGCAGGATCACCTCATGCTGGGCATCGCCCGATGCGGTTGCGGCCTTGATACCTGATTCAAAATGCTTGTCAAGATCGCCGAAGACGGTGCGGGATTGCCCTTGCAGCATGTATTCAGCAAGGATTTCCGTCGCCTTCGCCCAGTGATAGAGACCGATCAGCCGCAGGGCGATAGCCCGGTCTTCCACCGCAGAACCATTGTTCAGCCGCGCTTTCTCGTGTGTTTGCTGGTCTTCCCGCAATCCAGCGATGATTTCACGGATACGGTCAAGGTCATCCCAGCCATCCTTGCGGAACAGACGCACCCAACACTCGAACAAACGGTAGAGCAACCGCCGGTCCCACGACGCATCCGCCACTGACGGCACCGCAACCGCGGTTCTGTTTTCCGTAAACCAGCGCCGCAAGTCCGACGAGCGGTCACCGCAATAGGCAATGGCAGCCAGTTGCAGCACATGGAAAATACGCTCTTCCGTGTTTCCCGGTATGGGAGCCAGACGACGAATATCGAAAGCTTGATGCGAGGCAGCCGCAGTTTGCCCCCGTAACGCATTATCACCACCATCGGGACGGCTCAGGGCATCCAAGCCTTCGATCGCAGCCATTTCATAGGCCAAGGCGACACGCCCCAAAAGTCCTTCGTCAGCTTCATCTTCGGCAAAGGCAAAGGTGATCTGACGGCCAACCGCCTGACGAACCAACCGCTCGTTGACCAGTTCGGCGGCACGGGTACGCTCTTCTTCGGGGATCGCGCTCAACGCCCAATGGGACTGAAGATCCTGAAGAGCTGTAGCGGTAATGGTCATGGCTTACCTCCCGCCCGTGTTGCCAACGTCTGTGCCGCCAGGTTGTCGATTGCGCCGATCGGCAAATACAGGGCAAGCAGTTCGATCTGCGTGCCCACCGGGCAGCCATTGCCAAGCTTCTCAACCCGCACGCGAACGTCGTCCACGTTCGGCTCGACATCGCGCACCAACACGCCAAAAAGCTGAACGTCCGACCTATTGTTGAGATAACGCTTGCCGGCTGCCTTAAAACGATCCTGCCAAATCGCATTTTTGGCGCGATGCCCCAGGTATCTGAACAGGCCGTCACGAATACTCACCTTGTCTCGCAGATCTTCCAGCTGCCGCTTCAGTCCGGTTCGCCCATAAACGGCACCGGGCGGATACTTGGCTTCCCCGGAAGTCTTGACCTCTCCGAAAACAAAGCGGTCGCCCTTCTCATCCTTTTGAACGCCCACCAGATCTGCACCAGGCAGACTTGAGCCGCTCTTACGTTCGTCCCGGCCGTCCGGCCAAGGAAACATACAATCTCGGTGCTCACTCAGATAGGCTTCGGCAATGGCCTCGCCAACCCGCCAGTTCTCGACATCGTCGGAAGCAGCCAACGCCTGGGCGAGCTGCTCCTGCTCGAAAGAGGTTTCCGCGACGCCGGCCAGAAGTTCTTGAAGGTCAGCCTTGCCCTGGTCATCGAAGACCAGCGCCGAAACTTGATCATTAATCGCCGCGCCGAGTTCTTCCGCGTTCCACGACCGGCCCGTTCCGATGCACGGCGAGGCACCATGGCTATAGCACTCAGTCCCAACGGCAATCATACCATTACCTCCCCATTCATCAATTTGGGCAAAAGAAGGTCGCGGGCACGAGCGGCAGCCGTACTCTGTAATTCAAGGATTACAATTTTCTGGAACATAGGAGCCACCGCATCCTGAAAAAGTAGCAGAAGATTCATCGATGGAACAAGAACACTCAAGCCTTCCAAAACCTTAGAAGATAAAAACGGAACAGCAGCTCCTCCAGCATAGTTCGCCAAATCATACTCCTGCAGGAGAAAGTACAAGAATTCACTAACAATGACGTGCTGATCTGGGATTGCCCCCATCATGTTGTTATCTATAAGCGTATCGCGGTTTATAAACCGAATACGATTTTGCCGGAGCCCCTCCCCGATCTTGGCAAAGACCGAGGTACCTTTTGAGAAAGGTTTTCCTCGAAACTCTTCACATTCATCAAGTGTTACCCAGTTATCCGCTCCAGTGATGGTAATTGTGTTTCCCTCACGACTTAAGTCTCGAACCTTGATAAAGGGAAGATCTCCCTGAAGTTGTCCTTGATATTTCGGCTTAAAAGTATTTCCAGCTCTTAACTTGCAGAGATCACCAAAATTTGCTCTGCGCCATCCTTCCGGTATGCCGTTGATGATTGTAGTGTGTTCGTGGCCGGGGAAGCGGAGATGGACGAACCATTCCCTGTAGAGCAGCCGCGCCGCCTGCTCCAGCAAGGCAATCCGCCGCCGGTTGTTCTCGATCAGGTCGTCATAGGCGGAGAGAATGTTTGCAACACTGCCCCACTGATGTTGTGGAGGAACACGTAATTTGATTCTGGAAAAGGACGTCTTGTTGAGGATAGGCGTTGCTGACCCTCCGCCAAGCCCTACTCCCCTGATTGATTCGGTGTTATGGACAAGAAGGTAATAGACAAACTTCGGATCAATGCCCTCATTTGGGATGATGCTGTTGATTTGCTGGTTCGTCAGGCAATCCGAGGATGAAATGCCGCATTTCCCAATAGTGTTGCCTATGCAAGTCACCATAACCGCATTGCTTGGAATAAACTGATTTAGGTGAAACTCTCTCGCATCATCCGTGACAGTTCTCTCGGTTGTGCGGCAATAATAGGTCCTCCAATCCAAATCCGACGGTGTGACGAACTGATAATCTCCATCGAAAAAGGACGCATTTTTCGTGCTAGGAGTCTTGCCGGTCACGATACTGCCAAGATCGGATATTGTGACCATTCTTCCGTTCATACCCCCAACTCCTCAAAATTCTTCTTGATCGTTGCCGCCAGTTGCACGGCCTCGGCGTTCAGATCCTCCAGTTCCACATGGATATTGCGCAGGGCCTCCTCGAAATCAAAATCCTCATCCTCTTCTTCGGGCGCGACGCCGACATAGCGGCCGGGGGTCAGGCTCCAGTCGTTGGTCGCAATCTCAGCCCGGTCCACCAGTTTGACCAACCCTTCCACATCGCGCAGTTCAGCTTCTGGGAAGCGTTCGGTGAGCCAGTGGGCCTGTTTCCAGAAATAGCGCACCTGTTTGAGCTGTTCTACGGCCAGGGCGCGGGCCTCGTCAGCGGCCTTGCGGGCGCGGGTGATGTCACGGCCCGTCCAGGCGTCGTTATCGCGGGCGTCGCATTCGTTTTCGCAGGTCTCGATCAGGCGGCAGGCGAGCTTGTAGAGCAGGTCGCTCTGCCTGGCCAGATCACGGCTGGTCTCGGCCAGGGTGGCGAGGCGGTCCACGGCTTTCTTCAACTCGCCGTTGGTGGTTTTCTGCTGTTCCCAGGCCGCCTGCTGCTCTCCAACATTTTTCCGGAACGCTTCAACGCTCGTTTTGAAACGGGGGATAGCCTCATCCAGTTCCTTGAGGGGTTCAATATGGGGGGAGTTTTTGGCCAGGGACTTGAGGAAGGGTTCCATACTGCTGCGCAGGTTCGCCAGCGCAGCGATAAAATCCGGCAGGGGTTCGAGCGTTTCTCCTTCCTCGTTTTTCATGGTGATGCATGCCGCGCCCTCGGCCAGCATGCGCCGGCAGTAGCCCGCCACCAGGTCGAGATAGCGCCCGGTTTCGACCCGGTAGAGCCAGACAATGGCCAGGAGATTCTGCTCCTGCTCGGGGGAAAAATCGTAAATCTTACGGGTGACCTTTCGATAAATGTTGCGGGCGTCGATCATCAGCACCTTGTCACGGTGCGCTTCCGGCTTGGCGCGATTGAGGAACCAGAGCTCGCAGGGGACGGTGCGGGTGTAGAAAAAGTTGGAGCGGATGGCGACCATGATATCCACGTCGCCGGTCTCCACCAGTTTTTGGCGCACCCTGGCCTCGTCGCGCCCGGCGGAAGAGGCCTGGGAGGACATGACGAACCCGGCGCGGCCCTTTTCATTCAGGTAGCTGTAGAAGTAGCTGATCCAGACGTAGTTGCCGTTGCTGATCTTCCCCTTCTTGTTGACGCCGGGCAGACCGAAGGGCAGGCGAGGGTCGCTTTTGACCTTGTCGGCGTCGATTTCGTCCACGTTGAAGGGAGGATTGGCCATGACGAAGTCGGCCTTGCGCAGCAACTCGTGCGGGTCTTCATAGTAGGTGATCGATTTTTGGATATTTCCTTCCAGACCGTGCACCGCCAGGTTCATCTTGGCGAGGCGGATGGTGGTGGCGTTTTTTTCCAGGCCGTAGAAGGTAAGCTTCTCGGTGGGGTTCTCGCGCCGCCGCTCCACCACCCGGGCGCTCTGCACGAACATGCCGCCCGAACCGCAGGCCGGGTCCAGCACTCTGCCGCTGGTTGGTTCGATGATATTGGCGATGAGCGAAACCAGCGATACCGGGGTGAAGAACTCGCCGCCGTCGTGGGCTTTCTGGTCGGCGAATTGGGTCAGAAAGTACTCGTAAATACGGCCGAACACATCGCCGGAGACGCGCTTGAGCTCCTCGGGATTGAGGGTGCGCAGCAACTGGCCGAGCACGGCGTTATCGAGTTCCTGATATTCGCTCTTGGGCAGCACGCCGCGCAGGTTCTCGTAGTCGGCCTCGATGGACTCCATGGCGTCGATGATCGCCTTGGCGCGGTCGGCGCTGTCGGGCAGGGCCACCAGGGTGTCGAACTGGGCTTTGGGCTGCAGGAAAATGGCGCGCTTCTGTGAGAAATCTTCTTTGCTCAGCGGCCGCGGCTTGCCGCCTCGTGTCGGCAAATTCGCTTCGATGCCGTCCTTGTTGACACTCAGATACCGGCTGTAGGCGTGGCGCAGGAAGACCAGGCCCATGACCGGCAGGAAATATTCGTTACTGGCATAGTTGGAATTGGCCCGCAGGGTGTCCGCCGCGCTCCAGAGCCGTTTTTCGATGGCTTCGATGTGTTCAAGCTGGGCCATGGTCAGGCTTCCTTCCCAAAATATGTTCTGTGCAGGGCCTTGCCCTTGTCCCCAAGGCTCCGCAACAGACTCTCGATCTTCTCCAGGGCCAGCGGCGACGGCCTGGCGCGGTCGTTCTCCCAGCGGTTGATCGTGGGAAAGGTCACCCCGAGCCTGGCCGCGAACTTTTCCTGAGTCAGACCGGTAAGTCCCCGAAGCTCACGGACCAGCCTGGCCATGCTGTGTTGCTCGTCCAATGGATTTCTCCTTGCTGAATCTATCTGATGTACTGGCAGCACTATTCATAGTGCTCGATTTATCACATGACATATCATCGACAAGTGTGTGAATGTCAAGCTCCGCCTGTGAATGCTTACGAAATCTCCACCTGGCAGCCGGGAGGTCACCCTGATCTCTCCAATACCCTCCCGGCGATGACAAGCCATAATCAGACACCAAAGTGGAAAAGATGCCGGAAACCGGACGGGGACCGGAGAATGGGGATAGGAATGCGGAGAATTTTCAGGCCAAAGAGAAGGGGGATCTGACGGAATGCCCGAAAAGGGGATGATTAGGCCGAAGGGCCGGATGAGGTCCTTGGCGTTTACTCAGCAGCGCAGGCCCAGTCAACACCACGACAACACGCTAAAACTCCCAAGCTATTGAATTAATGGTGGAGGCGGCGGGAGTTGAACCCGCGTCCGAAAGCATTCCACTCAAGCCCCTACATGCTTATCCCGTATTCTAAGGTTCGTCCCGGAAGGCTCCTACAGGCAGGATCCTACCGGAACTAGCCTGCAGAATCTCATCCCTGGCCGCACAGGCATCTGACCAGGAACTATCTCACTGAGTCGACGCCCCGTTAGCCCCGTGAGAAGTGGCTAAAAGGACGGCAGCCGCTTAAGCGACTGCGGCGTACGCGTAATCGTCTGCGTTTGTATTTAACCCTGGCCGTTTAACGAGCAGTCAGGACCTCGGCATGCAACTTGAGCTTCTTTACCCCCGTCGAACCCGTTTCGCCCCCTTTTTCAAAAGTTTATTTTCAGTATCTGCATCTTAATCTATCAGCACCCAAAGTCAAGCACCGGATCGAGCGGCGATTTGCGGGCCACACCCTCCCGCGCTCATGGGGGCAATCGCGTAGCTTTGTCACGGAAGGACAATCTGTGGTACGATTCAGATCGGTATGGAATCGAGGCAAACAGGCAAGCCTCTGCAATTCAGCGAGCGCCGTGCGTGGGCGGGGTGCAGGGTCGGAGAGGAATGGCAAGGTCGAAAGCAGTAGTACTGTGGCTCGCTGGAGCGGTGCTGGTCAGCCTGTTGCTCGTTTTTTCAGGGCATTTCATCCTTTCTCGCACCAGTACTTCAGAGAGACTCAAGGAATTCATCACCGAGCAGCTCTGCGGGGCAACCGGGGGGCAGGTCGCCTTCGATCGGCTGCAGCTCGAGCTTCTGCCTCACCCGCACCTCACAGCCTCCGCGATTTCGATTCAGTTGCCCGGACTCCTTGCCGGAACCGTCCAATCCTTGGTCATCGTCCCCAAACTGCTGCCGCTCCTGTCCGGCCGCTTTGAGCCCGCCCGAATTGAGCTTCTTGCCCCCCGGCTTGATCTTACGATTCCCGACGATGCATCGATCTTTCCGCCGGCCACGGCATTGCAGAGAGATTCTGAACCCAGCCCGATCCCGGCAGATCCTTCTTCGCCCCAGCAGGACCAGCAGAGTCGCGACTCTGCCTCGGAAGCCGCCCTCACGACTTCCGCCCACCCGACCCCTTCCCCCATGGCCCGGAGCCACTTCCCCTGGAACTCATGTCCCGATCTTGAAGAGCCATTCTATTCCGTGTTGAACACCCTGTCGGAAAGGGTGCCCGGGCTGGAGCTCACGGTTGAGCAGGGCCGTCTTGAGGTCGTTCATCGAGGACAGGGGTTGCTTTCACTCCGCGATCTTTCCCTGCAGGCAATCCTTCCTCCCCATGTAGTGGTCCTGCGTCTCGGATGTCAATCCAACCTCTGGGAAGAGATAGCCGTGAACAGCCGGTTTGATCTCATCGAATCCCAGGGCACAGGTCATTTGAGGATACGTCAATGCCGCTCACAGCTGCTCGGTGAGTTCCTCCCGGCCGGCACTTTGAAGCCCGTCGGCGAGTCTCCGGTAGATTTGGAGGTTGCCTTTTCGAGCCAGGGGCCCGGGCTGTTACAGGCAACGATTCATGCCTCAAGCCCCTCGCTTTCCCTCCAACTGAGCGGACAATCGGCGGTATTCAGAGATATCAGCCTCGATGCCCGCGTGCAAACGCAGGGGGAAAGATTCGAGCTCCGGCTCGACAGGCTTCATGCTGAAGCGCCGCAACTCGATCTGACCGGTTCGCTGTGGTCTCATCCCGATTCGGCTGAGGCCGCTTACCGGCTCGAAGGGCGCGACGCTGACGCCGCAGCTGTCCGGGAAGTGGCTCTGGCACTCGGGAGCGAAAGCGAGGTGGTTCGGGATGTATTCACCTTCATCAGAGGCGGCCAGGTTCCTCTGGTCAGCTTTGAGGCAAAGGGCCGGTCGTTGCCGGCTCTGCAGGAAGCGCGGAACCTGATTGTAACGGGTCGTATCGAAAAGGGCGAAGTCTTCATTCCCGAGATTTCCCTCACCGTCACCGAGGTGTTCGGTGATGTGCTCATTGCCAATGGAATTCTTACCGGGAACAATCTTGAGGGAAGGGCTGAGCGGTCCGTTGGGCGGAACGGCTCCTTGACGGTCGCTCTGATGGACAAGACCGGCCCCTTTCACCTCGACCTTGCGATCGATGCCGATCTTGCTCAACTGCCTCCCATCTTGGCTCAGCTAGTCGACCATCGGGCCTTTCTGGCGGAGCTGGCCCAGCTCCGGGACGTCACCGGCGCCGCCAGCGGCCGACTGATCCTTGACGGCACCATGGACTCTATCAAGACACGGGTCGAGGTAGCGGAATGGAATTTGGCTGCGCTCCATGAACGACTGCCTTTCCCCGTTACCCTCAGAGCCGGGGGTCTCGTCTATGAGGGCCATGAACTCAGGCTGGAGAGACTTCAGGGGAATCTCGGCAGATCGAATGTCAGCGACCTTTCGGGAACCCTTACCTGGAATCAACAGCTCACCTTCGAACTGGCAGCCCCCGTCAGCGGGCGCCTGCTCCTGGATGAAATCTCCCCGTGGCTCATGGGCTTTCCCCCGGTTCGCGACAATCGCTGGCAGATCCAGACCCTGGAAGGGGCCGTCGAGCTGCACTCACTGACTTTCAAGGGGGCCCTGGCCAAACCCGATCGCTGGCAATTCGCCCTCACCGGCCGGCTCGAGAATGTCACCGCCACTTCGAGTCTGTTCGAGAATCCGCTGAAGATCAACACAGGCGAACTATCCTGGACCCCGCAGCATCTCGACATCACCAGGTGGGAGTTCACCTTGGTCGACGCTTCGCTGGCCGTTTCTGGCAGGGTCAGCAACCTCTTTGCGGATTCGCCTTTGGCGGATTTGACCTTCAAGGGCACGCTCGGCCCCCTGGCCGGCACATGGCTTGGAGAGCTCGGCGAAGTCCCGCCCGAGCTGCGCTTGCGTGCCCCAATTACCCTTACCCAAAGCCGGTTTCACCTGGATCGGTCGGGTCGTACGGCACTCTCCGGCAGCCTTCGCACGGCAGACGGCGCTGAACTCGTCTTTGACCTGGAGCGCGGCGAAGGAGAGCTTTCCATCAGACAGCTCAAAGTCCAAGATCAGGAATCCAGGGCCTTCATCACCCTGAACCTGAAACCGAGTGAAGTCGATATCGGCTTCCAGGGCAAGCTGAGCTCGCGCACCCTCGGTCGGCTCCTGGTAACAAACCATTTCTTCGAGGGAAGGATTGCGGGGGATCTGAACCTACAACTCTTGAAAGACCACCTGGCCGATTCACGAGCCGAAGGGAAGCTCACCGTCAGCGATTTCAGCTATCTCCCTGTCTCGGGAAATGTCCTGTTGATCGAGGAAGCTTTGTTGGAGGGCAGAGGCAACGCGGTGGAGATCAAGAGTGCCGCCATGCGACTGCTGGATGAGCCCACGAAGCTAAAAGGCACCATGACCGCAGGGGAAAACCAGCTCCTCCTCGACTGGCAGCTCCTGGTCCAGGGGTTAGACTGGGACCGTCTGCAGGACAAGTTTCGCCTCGGACACCTGGGCACCTCCGTCTTTGGCGACACCGCCGGTGACGGCATGAGATTTCTGGGAATACCGCTCGGGGGAATGCTGCGACTCCAGGCCGATCACCTCACGCTCGCCCATTTCACCTGGCAGCCCTTCTGGGCAACTTTCACCCTGGCTCCGGACGGACTCGCGGTCGACGTCACCCGGAGCAGCCTCTGCACGATTCCGACCCCCGCGAAACTGATCCCTCATCCGACAGGAAGTGTCCTCATCATCAACCCAACGGCCCGCAACCTGGACCTGGATGCCACCTTTGGCTGCCTGTTCGACCGAAAAGGGACCATCACCGGCGTCTTTGATCTCGATGGTGAGTTAGCGACGACGCTCCGGAGCGAGAGGATGATCGAAACCCTCCAGGGCAAGCTGGACCTCGAAGCCCGGGATGGCTGTGTCTATCACTCCCCCGTTTTATCGAAAATCTTCACTCTCCTGAATGTCACGGAAATCTACCGGGGACAGCTGCCAAACTTGACGCAGGAAGGGTGTGTTTACGATTCCATCAACGTCGGCGGCGTCGTGAAGAACGGCAGGGTGCTCATCGCGGATGCGGTTTTTGACGGCCACTGTGCCAAAATGGTGTGGACGGGAGAGATTGACCTGGCAGCCTTGAAGGTGGACTTTACCGTGCTGGTCTCGCCGTTTAAAACAGTGGACACGGTCATTCGCAATATCCCGTTCCTCGCGAACATTCTGGGAGGCACGCTGGTCACCATCCCCATCCGGGTGGTTGGCGATATCCGGGACCCCAGCGTCGTGGCCCTGCCGCCCACCGCCGTTGGCGCCGGGCTGCTCAACAAGATGAAAAACCTGCTGCAATTCCCCTTCACCCTCCAGCAACCCCTGCCACAGTCTTTCCCGAGGTGAGGGCCTCTTTCGGGCCGGGCTCCCGGGAGAGGCAACAGCGGCAACGAGCGGACCGTTTTACCCCCGCGTCGACTGCGAGGGAACGGCAGGCTGTGCGAGCTCCTTTTCAATCAATTCGGCTTTGGCATCAGAAGATCCGGAATCGGCGTCCTGCAATCGCCTTAAACCCTGGCGATAGGCCTTTTGGCCGCTGCGGGTTTCCAGCTTTTGGGCGTCGGAGCCCCGGGGGAGACGGCCACGCGACCAGGCAGCGAGCACTTGCAGTTTGACCTCAGGTTCCATGGCCGGGTGGCTGCTCACCAGCTCCACCAGGACGGCCCATTCCGCCGCAGACGGTCCTCCCCACCGGCGGGCCAGGGCGAACAGGCGATGGTACACGGCCACCGCTTCCCATTCGTCGTCGGTCTGGAAGCGGCGGCCGCTGTAGACGCGCATAGCCTCTCTTCCAACCTGGCTGATAAAGACAAGAATGAACCAGCGAAGGAGATAGAAATAGCTTTCGCGGCTGATCTCTTTGCCTGCCCAGTAGAGCGGATTGGTGAGATTCTTGAGGTGAAGCCCCCAACGGGCGAGACGATAAAGGTGGGGATTGTTTTTCAAAAGCCGGAGGATGGGGTGACTGTTGATCTTTTGATAGATCTGATAAAAGCGCTGATAGTCGCTCAATTTGCGATTGCTCAGGTACCTGAACGGGACCGCCGCCCCTACCCGGTTCAGGCGGGCGGTCACGCGTCGGACCAGCTGAAGCAGCTCGCCCAGGGAAGCTTCATATTGAGGCACCGCCGCCCCGGGATGGTAAACTGCGGCAATGGCAGTGACGATCCGGACGGCGCGCTGGCCCAGCGCTTCGATACTCAGTTGTAGCTCAGCGTCAGGAAGCTGCCAGACCTCGCGACGGAATTCCCGGATGAGCTCCATCGCCCGCCGGTCCTCGTCACTGGCCGGTTGCAGCGATGCCAGTGACGCATCCTCCTCCCCTTCTCCTTCGAGCACCAGTCTCCACCTTCGTCTGAGCCACCAGCGCACGGCGAATAGCACCGCGACAGTGACCAGGGTCACGCTCAGCAGGAAGGCACTGAGCCTGTGCTGCTGGAAAAAATCAGTGACGGTCTGCCATCCGCGGGGGTTGTTCATGGTGAGGGTCCTGAGCCTCCGGTAGGGCCTGTTCCGCCCACTTTCGAAGACGCGGCAAGGTCTCGGTTTCCCAGCCCGAACTCAGGCGTTTGGTCAGAAACTGACCGTAGCAGGCGTTCAAAACAGCGGCGACCTCCTCTATGAAGTACATCTTTTCGAGGAACTTGCCATCAGGATCATCCTCCTCGAAATCACGGAGCTGCTTGGGGGTCCTGAGGCCCCTGATGGCCCAGAGAAAACTGTCCAGGGTCAGGAAGTATTCGTTGTCCTGGACGCGCAGGAAGAGCTGGAGCTCATCCACCAGCTTTCCCTGGCGAAGCGCGGTGCGGGCTTCATGGAGTTCATTGGCCTGGGTGGTGCAAATCACCCGTTCCTTACCGTCAGCGGGAAGAACCAGCACCATCCGCTCACCCAGGCTGATCTCCGCCGATCGGTCGTCGGCCAGCCTGATCACGCCACCCCCATCCTCGATGAGAAACCAGAGCCAGGTGAGGAATTCATATCCCAGCGGACGCCCTTCATACATGGCCTGCGCCGAGCCGACCGAAACCATGGAGGAGAGCACATCCTTCTGCCGAGCCTCCAGGGGCACCAGATTCAGCGCCCAGTTGACATGATAGAGCGGAAGGGGATAGACCCGGAAGTACTGTTCGAAATGGCTGAGGAAGGCATCAATCATTTTGGTGCCGGTGACACCCAGCAACAGCCAGCGGGCCGCCGGGTTCCACACCACTTCGCAGCCGGCAGGCTTTGCCATCATCCGGTTCATCAGCCAGTCCTGGACGTTCTCCTGAATCTCCAGCCGTTCCTGCCGGGAAGGCCATTTGCCATTATTACTGGCGCGGTATTCCTCTACCCGGCGTCGGATGTACTGTTTTCGGATGATCGCGGGGACCGATCGCTGATCGCACCGGAATTGGAACGCCAGGTACTCACCCCGGTGGTAGGAACCGCTGTCGAAAGCAGGATCAAACAAATCATCCCACGAGACGAACCCTATCGCCTGCTCCTGGCCCTCGTCAAGCTCCTTGAAACTCCCGGCTCGCAGCTTTTCATCGATAAAGCCCCAGAAATCAGCAGTTGCCACCTCGGGCACCAGGAATCGAACAAACGCCGCCGAAGCGGATTGAATACCCATTAAACCCTCACCCTCACATGATTCGTTTCAACAACAGGAGATCTCGGTATAAGTCCCCCGCCACTCCCTGCAGCGGTGTTGCCTGCCATCTTGCGGCTACGTTTCAGTTCGCTCAACGCAACCCGCGCCAAGCTGCCGAACTTTCGCCGCCCCACAGGCTGACGGCCGCCTGAGAACCGCTAGCGCCCCGCGATTTTCCCTTTTTTGGACTCCTGGGAATGTGAGCGTTCTTCCTGACGCTTGACCTTCTCACGCTTCTTCTTGCGCTGGCGTCGGCGGTCCAATTCTTTCCTTCGTTCCGTCTTCTTGTGTTTGCCCATAAAGCGCTTCCCCTCTCCTCATCCCTTCTCAGGCAAATAAGAAAGCCGGGTAGAACTCCGGCTTATCCGACCGTCAGCCTGCCGCTGCAGGCTCCGGCCTCCCAACAGATAAAACCCATATCTTCCAGGGCAAATATGTTGCCTCAAAACTTTACGGTTCTGACAATCATTTCGTATTCCTGGATTTCTTCCTGAGTCATCTCGCGCCGCAACAGTTTCCGATTGATCAGGATCGGACACTTCCGATGAAGAGCCAGCGCCACCGCATCACTGGGACGGCTGTCGAAGGCTACTTCGTTATCCTGGATGTTGAGGTAGACTGTTGCGTAGTAAGTGTTCTCCTGCATGGCGTGGATTTCGATGCGATCGAACACCACTCCCGCCCGATCGAGCATGGCAAGGTAGAGATCGTGCGTCAGCGGACGCTTCGGTTCCACGAGCCCTTTTTCCTTGGCAATGGCAGAGATCTCGGCATCCCCCACAAACATCAGGAAATACTGGCTGGCCTTTTCGGATTCCTTCAAGATGACCATGTTGCCCTGAATGCGATCGGTCTTGATGATGACCTCGTTCGCCTGCACAAAATCCTTCGAGCTCATTGCTGCCTCCTCTCGCTTCACCGGATTTGGGTTCCTTACCTTTATAAGCCAAGATAAGGCGACATTTCAACCAGTCAGCACGGGCCTTACGCCTCGCTTCGAGAGCCCACCCGCCAGCGCGTTCCCTGAGGCGTATCCTCGATCAGGATGTTCCGGGCCTCCAGTTCCTTCCGAAGGCGGTCGGCTTCGGCAAAATCCTTCGCCAGCCTCGCCTGGTGGCGCAGTTCGAGGAACCCTTCCACTTCGGCCTCCGTCATTCCCGTCGCCCCGAGCTTGAGCTTTCGCTGTTCCTCGAAGAAGCTTTCCGGGTTGCGCGTGAGAAACCCCAAGAGGTTGGCATACTCCACCAGGACGGCCGCCGCCCGCCGCGCCAGGACCGCCCCGGCACCCTTCAGTCGCTTTTGGCCGAACTGGTCGAGAAAGCGCTGAAGCCGTCGCTGCAAACTGAACAGATGACCGATCGCCAGGGCCGTATTGAAGTCATTGTTCATGGCCGCTTCAAAGGCTTCCGGGAGGCCTGCGGCCAGCGAGAAAAGCTCCTCGTCCTGCTGGCGAAGCGCCTGGTCGGTTATCTTCAGCGTTGCCTCCGCCAGCGTCCGCGCCTGGATCGCAGCCAATGTCCCGTAGAATCTTTCGATTCCCTTTTCCGCTTCGGCAACATTCTCATCATTGAAATCCACCGGACTGCGATAGTGTTTACTCAAGACGAACAGCCGCAAGGCCTCGGGATGAACCTGCTTCAGGAAATCGCGGATGATGAAGAAATTACCCAGGGATTTGGACATCTTTTGATTGTTGATGTTGACGAACCCATTGTGCAGCCAGTAACGGACAAAGGGCACCCCAAAAGCGGCTTCACTCTGAGCGATTTCATTCTCATGATGGGGGAAGATCAGGTCTTTCCCACCCCCATGGATGTCAAAGGTTTCCCCCAGATACTCGCAGCCCATGGCCGAGCATTCGATGTGCCAACCGGGGCGCCCCGGACCCCAGGGACTGTTCCAGACCGGCTCGCCCGGCTTGCTGCCTTTCCAGAGCACAAAGTCGAGGGGATTGCGCTTATTGACATTCACCTCAACCCGCGCCCCTGCCAGCATCTCGTCGAGGGAGCGGCCGGACAGCTTCCCGTAGCCGGGAAATCGTTCGACTTCGAAGTAGACCTCGGTCCCGGACTGATAGGCGATGCCTTTGTCGATGAGACGTTCGATGATCCGGATCATGGTGGGAATGTGGTCGGTGGCCAGGGGTTCCAGGTCGGGGCGCAGGATGCCGAGGGCGTCCATATCCTCGTAAAAAGTGGCAATGAAGCGGTCCGCCACCGTGCGGTAGTCGGTGCCCAATTCGTTGGCCCGGCGAATGATCTTGTCGTCAATATCGGTGAAGTTCCGGACGTAGGTGACCTGGTAACCGAGATGGCACAAATAGCGGTAGATCACATCGAAGACGATGGCCGAGCGGGCATGACCGATGTGGCAATGATCGTATACCGTGATCCCGCACACATAGAAGCTGACCTTGCCCGGCTCCAGGGGTATGAACTCTTCCTTGCTCTTGCTGAGTGTATTATAGACCCGCAATCCCATGCGTTGTGATCTCCTGCTCCACAAGTACTCTCAAATGATGCAACTCCTGCTGCAGTGCCTGTCGCCTCCCGTCACTTTCTCTCAGCCGGCAACTTCCCGGATCAGCACCACCGCATAGGCGGCAACCCCTTCCTCCCGTCCGGCGAACCCCAGCCGCTCCGTCGTGGTCGCCTTGACATTAATACACGATTGGGCAATTCCCGTAACGCCGGAAATGCATGCCACCATCCGGGGAATGTAGGAAGCAAGCCTCGGCTTTTGCAGCACCAGGGTGCTGTCCACATTGACGACCTCAAACCCATGCTCTCTGACCACCGACACCGTTCTTTGCAGCAGAACCAGGCTGGATATGCCCCGGTAAGTTGGGTCCGAATCGGGGAAATGACTCCCGATATCGCCAAGGGCAGCCGCTCCCAGGAGGGCGTCACAGATGGCATGGAGGAGAACGTCGGCATCCGAGTGGCCGAGGAGGCCGTAGGTGTGGGGAATCTCGATCCCCCCTAAAATCAGGGGACGATCTTCGACGAACGCATGGACATCATATCCAAATCCTACGCGCATACTGCCTTTCCTGACGGCAGGGAAGGGTCGCGGCGAGGGCGGGTCTGCGCCAGAAACCAGCCTCCCCACACCAGATCCTCAGGGGTAGTGACCTTGATATTGGAGCGTTCACCGGTTACCACCGCCACCGGCACCCCCAGGCGTTCAACGAGAAAGGCATCGTCGGTGCCGACCCAGCCCCGGCGGTGAGCTTCCCGGTAGGCCTCAAACAGGATTTCCCGGCGAAAAACCTGCGGCGTCTGCACCAGCCAGAGTTCTTCCCGGGAAACGGTTTCCACCACCTGGCCGGCACGCACCCGCTTGATGGTGTCCGAGGCCGGAAGGGCGGCAATGGCGGCGCCATTCGTGAGAGCCGCATCCAAGGTGCGTTTGAGCAACTCAGGGGTGGCAAAGGGTCTTACCCCGTCATGGATCAAGACCCAGTCGCAGTCAGGGGGCAGGGCCTGGAGCCCGTTGAAGACGCTGTCCTGGCGTTCCGCCCCGCCGGCAACCACGCAGATCCGTCCCGGACTGCCTTCCCTCACAGAGCCTGTAAGCGCTCGATCGCCCACCGTCCCATCCCCACCCGGCCGGCTTCTGCCCTCGAGAGGAGCCCGCGGCAACGGTCCGCTCGTGGTCTCGCCGTGGAAGCCGTGATCGCTCAGGAGGCTGGCGGCGGCGGCCACCGAGTCGGTGGGAACCACCAGCAGAATTTCGGCAAGAAAGGAGGTCCTCGCGAGCGTCTCAAGCGTATAAACCAGGATGGGCTTCCCAGAAAGTTCCAGAAACTGCTTGGGCTTCGCCGTGCCCATCCGCCGGCCGCGCCCGGCGGCGGGAACAATGGCGCAGGTCTTGGGCATGATGAGACGATCCCGCACAAAAAAGAGATCGAAAAGAAAGTTTGGAGCAGGCCATAAGCCGGGTTCTGTTCCTTCCCGTCGCATCCAAGGCGACAGGAAGGCGATGATCATTCCTCTAGGCCCACTGTTACCAGGAGGCTCCAGCAACCTACCCGAGAGCTTGGACGGGCCGCCCTCAAATGCTCTCCTATTTGGTCTTGCTCCGGGTGGGGTTTGCCTAGCTTCCGATGTCACCACCGGAACTGGTGAGCTCTTACCTCACCGTTTCACCCTTACCCCGTCGGTACGAGGCGGTTTGCTTTCTGTGGCACTTTCCTGCTCGTCACCGAGACTGGGCGTTACCCAGCACCCTGCCCTGCGGAGCCCGGACTTTCCTCCGATCCCACACACGCTCGGGACCGGCGATCACCTGCCCTGCTCCAAATCGTTCACTGAAAAGCCATTCGTTGCCGCCAGCCTCATGACGCACCCCGAAAGGATCAGAGGATCTTTTCCTCCAGCATTCAGTCAATGGAGCACATAACAAAGCTGAGGTGACTTTGCAAGGTTTGAATGGCTTCGTTGGACGGGCAGAAGTTCTGCCTTGACAGAATCGCGGTTTTTCAGTAGATAGGAAGGCAACAGCTCAAGGCGGCATACCCAAGTGGCAAGGGAGCGGTCTGCAAAACCGTTATTCACCGGTTCAAGTCCGGTTGCCGCCTCCAGGGAAATCAAGGGTTAGTCATTCGTGACTAACCCCTTTTTTTTGCGTTGGTGTCTATTTAGGCGTCCAAGGCTACCTTTTTCCCTCGACTGACATCTTCAGCTTACATTCCGCACCATAGTGAGTGAATATAGCAGAATTTCCGATGTGAATTTTCTTCTGGCCAAATGAAATCGGGTGTGGTATCCGAGGCTGGATGCGTGCGGATACCGACAAACCCAATTTGAATCAGCCCTCTGGGCCATGGCCTTCGATGGATTCGGCGGAAAGCCTGGACATCGACGCCGAACGAGTTGAGCATCTCCTGATCGTCAAAGCCTTTGCCGATGATCTGGACCTGGTGGGGACGGTGAACCATCTTGTGCCAACACAGATGGAGGTCAAACCGGGGCTCATCATTCTGGGGCTGGTTTTGGACACGCTCACGGGACGCTCGCCTCTTTATCGT
>JAPXSS010000037.1:0-26416 GCA_033812955.1 Syntrophobacteraceae bacterium
ATGCTGGCTTTGAGAGTCATCAGAGCCAATGGCTGGTGGGACGACTATTGGACATACAGGATCTCAGGGAGGATGATGGCTGCATAATTTAACCAACATCGGTGAATTGCACACTGCCTTCGACAGTAATCGTTGTAGTGGTAAGCGAGTTCTCTATTTCAGACAGCATTAGGGGAGAGGCGGGCGGCATAAAGCCGTTGCAGGGGCCTGAGTGCAGGGTTCGCGGAACGTGCAGGTGAGGCTCAAGCGAGAGCTGAAGGGCCGGTTATGGTTGGGAAGACCGGTGGAGGCAATCCCTGGGAGCCTCGGTCATGCCGTTGGGTGGTTGTTTGGAAGCGGGCCCTGGGTGTCGGTAGATTTACTTTGCAGGGGGTGGGAAGCGTGCTTGGCGATCAGCTCTTTGGGCTGTTGGCGCCGGGGGGGGCGCAGTGAGCCCCTCGAACTTGACGCCGCAACGCCAGCTTGAGAAGCCGTTCAGGCTGGACCGATCGACCCCCTATCGTAGACCACCCGGCACGGTACCTGCCGCAGCATGAAGTGGTCCGGCTGGGACGTAAAAACATCGATCTCCTCGACCTCATCCAACTCGTGATGATGTTCGAAGTTCGCGTACTCGAAGAGCCCCCCGCTCAGGCTGACGTCTCCTTGAGCGTCCCCAACCGGTCGAACGTTGGCCGGAAGACCAGATAGACATCCGTCTTCATGGCATAGCGCACAAACTTGCGGCGGTCGTCGGAGTTCCTGGGGCGCAAGGTTCACTCCCCCCCAGTAGAGAGAAAAAAAGCAGGGCCATCCTGCTCGACCCTGCCCTGTTTAACAGAAGGTTGTCCCGTCAAGAGATTACTTCCTCAACATTCTCCTGGCGCCAGCCAAGCCGACCAGGCCGAAGCCGAGAAGAAGCAGGCTTGTGGGTTCAGGAACGCGGGTCATAGTCGTGTAATGAGACAGATCGCCATAGTTAGTCAATGACAACGGGAGAGAAAACGTGTTGCCCTTGGCAGAACCCACATCCACATACCAAACTAGACTAACGTTGCTGTACTTCCCAAGGACGTAAGTTGGCCCATCTATGACGAAAGGGGGAACCGGAATATCTTTATATGGCTTGAACAGAATGTCCATATCCTTTATGACATCAGGGAGCTCCTCCAGGGTGCTTAAGCTCCGATCGAAGTTGCGAGACTTATAAGGAGCGATAGTGTCAGTGACTAGAATAGTGCTTCCCGGTGATAGCCCGATCAAGTAGTCAACGTATCCAAGCTCTGCCACTTCGGAAGCAGGTGAACCAGGATCGATCAAACCTACATAATAATTGTCACCGATATCAAAAGGGACAGCACTTGTATTAAAAGGGATTGCACTCGCACTCGCCGCCATCCCCAGCACCGTCAGCCCCACACACAAACCAACCAAAAACGTCTTTATCCCTTTCATGTTCTCACCTCCATTCCAGGTATTTCCCTAGTCAGCAGATCCCGTATTGCCGTAGGCGAAATCTGCATCCGCGCTTCTTTACATCATCAGCACTTACCCGCACTTATCGTATAGCAAATCCCAAACCATTTTCAAAGATCTTCGAAAATTAATGTCAATTACTTTATAACATATTGAGAAAAGTATTATAAATATTTTCACACAATCCACCGCGGAGCAGCTTCGGGCACCTCATTTCCCCGGAAGCCCCTCAGAAATTGTAAAGAATCCTGACGAAAGAACCGCTTTTGTCTCGAAGTCGAGACAAAACACTTGAGGGAACAACAAGTTAGGCAAAAATTTCGAGGGAACTAAAAGTGTAAAGGTTTCCGACGATTATTCAGCTCCTCTCGCGAGCAGGGTGACGGAATAACAGTTAAGATATTGATATTATATGTATATTATCTGGCATCGAGGCTTCAGCCGCTGCTTCGGAAGTGTAAGGGTATCCGACACCGCCGTCTCCCCTGCCGCACTCTCGCTGTCTGCCAACGAAGATCGCCCACCCACCTACTTCGCTGGTTGTCAGGCTCGAGGTTGGGAACCAGCGTCATAGGATTGCACGGGAACCAATCCGCGGCTGGTGGTCTAAACCCGGTTGGATCGGCCCTTCGCCGTTGGCTCCTGAGGCGGCTCCCTGTCCCTTCGTGGATGGTAGAAATACAGTCAACCCCTTGCTGCCACGCGCCCTCACTCTCCCCGGCCGTTCGCTCCGTCGCTCACGTCTCCAGGGTTGATAAATCACCCACGTCCTGCCCGAGGGCCTGGGCTTTGAGGATGCGTCGCAGGATCTTGCCCGAGCGGGTTTTGGGGAGCGAGGGGACGAAGTTGATTTTTTCCGGGCGGGCGATGGGGCCGAGCTCAACGGCGACGTGGGCTTTGAGCTCGTCTTCGAGGGCCTTGGTTTCTCGTTCGTCCTGGCGCAGGATGACGTAGCAGTGGATGGCGGTGCCCTTGATCTCGTGGGGCAGGCCGATAGCGGCGGCTTCGGTGACGGCTTGGTGGGAGATGAGGGCGCTTTCGATTTCCGCGGTGCCCAGGCGATAGCCGGAAACCTTGATCACCTCGTCGATCCGGCCGATGACCCAGAAGTAGCCGTCCTGGTCGCGGCGGGCCGAATCGCCGGCCAGGAACATGGTGGAGGGCTCATCCCGCCAGTATTGGCGGTAGCGGTCGGGGTCGTGGAGGATGGTCCGCAGCATGGCGGGCCAGGGTTTTCGGATGACGAGCAGACCGTCGTCCTCGGGGTTGCGGCTGACGCCGTTTTCATCCACTACATCGGCCACGATACCCGGGAAGGGCCGGCTGGCGGAGCCCGGTTTGAGCGGGGTGGTGGGGTTAGGGGCGATGAGGAACGCCCCGCTTTCGGTCTGCCACCAGGTGTCCATAATAGGGCAGCGCTGCTGCCCGACGACATTGTAGTACCAGCGCCACGCCTCGGGGTTGATGGGTTCGCCGACCGAACCGAGGAGGCGCAGGCTGGAGAGGTCATGGCGTTGCGGCCAGGCGTCGCCGAACCGCATGAGGCCTCGGATGGCGGTTGGAGCCGTATAAAGGATATTGATCCCGAAGCGCTCGATGCACTGCCACCAGCGGTTCGGGTAGGGGTAGTTGGCGGCGCCTTCGTACATGAAGGAGGTTGCGCCTTCGATCAAGGGGGCGTAGACGATGTAGGAATGGCCGGTGATCCAGCCGGGGTCGGCGGCACACCAGTAGCGGTCTTCTTCCTTGATATCGAAGGTGAGGTGGAAGGTGGCGGAAATCCCCACCATGTAGCCGCCGTGAACGTGGACCACGCCCTTGGGTTTGCCGGTGCTGCCCGAGGTGTAGAGGATGAAAAGGGGGTCGTCGGCCTCCACGGGGACGGTGTCGCATTTGATGCCGGCAATAGGCAGAGACATGAGGTCGTGCCACCAGTAGTCACGCCCGGCCTGCATGGCCACGTCCTGGCCGGTGCGGCGGAGCACGATGCAGGTCTGGATGGACGGGCTGTGCTGGAGGGCTTCGTCGGCGATTTTCTTCAGTTCGACGGTCTTGCCGCGCATGAACCCACCGTCCGCGGTGATCAGGACCTTGGACGCGGCATCGGTGATGCGGTCGTGCACTGCCTCCACCGAAAAACCGCCGTATATCACACTGTGGACTGCGCCAATCTTGGCGCAGGCGAGCATGGCGAAGACCAGTTCCGGCACCCGCGGCATATAGATTGAAACAATGTCTCCCCTGGCCACCCCCATGCTCCGCAGGACATTGGCCAGTTTCGAGACTTCCCGGTTGATGCCGAGGTAGGAAAAGGTGCGGCGAGTGCCGTCTTCCCCCTCCCAGATGAGCGCCTGTTTGTTGCGGCGCCAAGTTTTCTGATGGCGGTCGAGAGCATTCTGGATGATGTTGCAGCGCGCGCCCGAAAACCATTTGTAAAAAGGCTTTTCGGCCTCATCCAGGACCTTCTGCCAGGGTTCATACCAATCCAGGCGGGCCGCCATATCGGCCCAGAACTCTTCCGAGTGCTCACAGCTCCACCGGTAGAGCTCCTCCCAGCGGCCGAAACCCTTCTGGTTCATATAGGCGGTGATATTGGCGTTCTCGACAACGGACAGCGACGGCTCGAAGATTTGCTGGTCAGCTTCCATTTCCATAGTCCTCTCCACTGGAAAAGGGTTTTCGCAATTCCGAATCAGCAGTTACCGGATGTTTGTGCTGGGACGATTGAAGTGAGAACCTGACTGTGAAGCACCGAGAATAGAGTGAATCGTTAGATTTGTCAAGATTTGAAGGAAGCGGCCACGGCCTTGCGGGAGGGCCGGTTACGGCGGGGTGGAGAAGAGTCTGACATCCGTCAGGCGGCAGCTGCCCCGCACCAGCAGCCTCCTGACCTGAAGCAGCCTGGCGCCCGGCAGGACGCTCTCGATGTCCGCCTGCAGGTTGCGGACGAAAGTGCGCCAGGTCCCATCCCGGGCCTCGGGCCCGAGGCCGATCCGGATGCGACCGTCGTTCAGCAGCGGTCCATTGTCGTCGGGAGTGTAGCGCAATGCCAGGTCGCCGACCGTGGTAGCAAGCTTGAGGATGACGACGAAGGAATCGGTCGATCTCATCCGCCAGGCGCAGGTCGGCTGGCTCGAGTTGTTCCAGTCGGTGAAGTCATTGCGGCGCAGGCGATAGCAATTATCGCGGCTGAACCCGCTGAGTTCGATGACTCGACGCTGGAGATGCTCATCGAACACGTTGCGGATTTCTCCGCCGCCTACATCCCCGAACCCGAAATCCCAGCCGGCAGTCGACAGGTCTTCGGCGTCTTCATAGACTGTCAGGGAGACTTCCTCCGAGTAGTCACTCTCATTGCCGTAGCGATCACAGGCCGTTATCGCAAAAAAATAGGGAAGGTTTTCGATGAGGTCGGGCACCGTCCAGGTGGTCCGAGCACCGACCTCGACGACGCCGAGGTAATCTCGGCTGGCGTTGCCGTAGTAGAGTCGGTAGCCGCTGACGGCGGGATCAGGAGCGGGATCCCAGGCGAGCGTCGCTTGGGACGCAAAAACCGCAGGGGGAAAAAGGAGCGCGCCGACGATCAGCGCTGCCAGGACAGGAAAACCCCGTCCGAGGGCTTGCCGGAGGCCGGGTGGCCAGGATTGGTGAAAAGATTCCATGCGCTCTTTTTCCTACCGAGTGAACTTGCGTGCCTACCCTCTCGTGCGACGGGCTGACCCGGGAGGCGGGCGAAGCCCCGTCCTCTCCAGCCAAAACCCAGCGGCCAGCCGTCCTGGGTCCCGCACTGCGGCACCTAACCTTCATTTACTCCAGCAATCACCTTCCGGTCACGGAACTGTGGGGAGTTTTCGTCAGATCTTGAGAAACCGGCGTGGTACCCGGTGACGAGGGGGCAGGCATTTCCTGCAACACCGAAATCTGCCGGCCGCCTGATCATTGGCCTGGTTCCATCTTCATTCGGTTAACGTTTCATAGGCCTTGATGATCAGCCTGGCTTTCGTTTCTGCCGGTTTTCAAAATTCTGCGGGCAAGTGAGCATACCTGTCCGGGTGATAATGGCGCATCAGGTGGTGGTAAGCTTTTCTTGGGGCCTCCCTGGAGGCTTCCTCTCCGAGTTCGAGCACCTCGAGGCTGTTTTTCAGCGCTTCGTCCTGGTCCCGCCGCCTTCGCTCCCGGTAGCGATCCCTGTCCCGCTCCGCCTGGACGAACTGCTGCAGCTTATCCCGTGCCTCCTGCGAGATTTGAAGGGTATCAACAATCCGCAAGGGTTGTTTCGCGCCCCGGGCCGGCGCACCTGTCCACAGGGAAGATACCATCTGGTACTGTGCGCGGATCCTGGCACTGGCGATCGAGTCAATCGGTTTGGGCATTTGTCGAAGCCTGGCGCTGGCTGATGAGAGCCCCGGAAAACCGCCCCTAAAACAAAGAAGCCGCGCTGTACTGTCAGGCAACCCGGCTGTCTTGCGTCAAGACCCTTGGCTTTCCGTCCCTAGCTCACGGTGAGTTTGACCTTTTCTTAAACCGAGGAGACTATAGGTTCCAACGCCCCCCAATGCAAGTGATTTGTTCGGCGCTGGAAACCCCGGCAGGAAGAAATCGGCGGGCACGGTTCAGCTCTTGGTGGTTCCGGGTCGCGCCATTTTTGCGAATTTCCGACATATCGTCTTGATGACGATATGTCGGAAACTGTGCAGGATCGTTGGCCTGCTCCGAGGCCTTGCGGGTTGCGAGTTGCGGATTGCCCGATCCTGAGGTTGGGCCTCAGTGGATGCAGGCGAAGAGAGTAGGCGAAAGCCGGGTTTAAGGCGATGCGAAGCCATCCTGTTCCGACCGCAGCCGCTCGAGGCGATAGACGATGCCCCCTCGGGGCTTTTGTTTGAGAGAGCTGGGAAATTCCGCAACATAGACGAGCGCGGTGCAGGCCAGCGAGTCGGCCAGCCACTCGGTGGTATCGAGCGTCAGGGGCTCAAACGCAAGGCACCGCCGACAGGAAAACCCTCCCCAGTTTCTGCTGATGGCCTCGTCCAGACACTGCCTGTAGCCTGCACACATGACCCTCCGCTCGACCTTCGAGGGACTGTCGACGGGATGGGCCTGGATGGGATTGGCACGCTTCGCCATGGGTCCGGTCCTTGTTCTTCTCAGAGCGCTGGTGATTGGTGATGGGAGCGGGGGTGGGAAGGAGGGTCCTTTTGATCGTGCCACCGCCGTTCCTGCTGATGCCCGACCTTTGGGTGCCGGGGGTTCGCTTGAGTAATGAGCACATTGCGTGCCAGAAATGGCGGCAACGGACCATGATGAGTCTTCTCGACAAAGGGGTCCGGGGGGGGTATCTTGAAATCATGACAGGCAACGTGATAGACAGGAGCACACCATCCGGTCCAAGCGAGGGACCCGTAGGGCGCCCCCCAATGGCAACTGGCAACTCACAACCCGTCGCAAGAGTAAACCCGGATTGGTGGCATGGTCGTCGTGACGATATCAGCCAGGAGAATGGGAGCATTGCCGGAGATGAAACGGCAGAAGCTTGGCAGACAAATTGAGCAGCTCCTGGAGGCTGTAATCAACGGGGTCCTGCCCCAGGGACCCGAGCAGGACTCGATTGCGCGTCTCGCTCAGGCTGCCGCCGGCTTCCAGTGTCGGCACATCCGGGTCGTGGCGTTCGGCGGGGGAACGGGACTCTCCACTGTCGTCGGGGGTAATTCTCGGCTGGCTGACTGGCCGGATAATCCCTTCATCGGGTTGAAACAGGAGTTTCCCAGCCTCGAGGTGGTCGTGTGCCCCACCGATGACGGCGGCTCAACCGGGCTGCTGCGGCAGCAGTTACCCATCATCGGGATCGGCGACCTTCGCAAGCTGCTGTTATCCTTGATTCTGCCCGAAGGCCTGCGGACTACCTACGACCTCGACCACCACGCCACCGGGCCGCTGGTGCGCCTGATCCACCGGCTCTTCAACCACCGGTTTCCTCCGAGCTGCAACGATTTTCAACCGGTCTGCAATCCGCTCCTGGTTGCCCCCGAAGACCTGCGGCAAGCCTGTCCCGAACCCCTGGCGAGACTGCTGGCCACCCTGGGAAGGGCGGTCAGCCCGCAAGGGGAAGGCCCCACCATCGAACCCGGCGGACACTGCCTGGGAAACCTGCTGCTCACGGCGGCCATATTCAGGGAAATGTCGGATCGCAGGGCCGGTCCGCCCGATCCGACCGCCCTCGCAAAAGGGCTCGATACCATCGCCCGAGCCATCGGGGTCGTTCCCGGCCGGTTGCACCCGGCAACGGCTACGCCCGGTCAACTGGTGCTGCGCTACAGCAATGGAGTGGCCGTTCGCGGGCAATGGAAGGCAGGACTGGGGCGGCGGAATTTTCCCATCGACTGCGTGACGGTGGAATTCTCCGACCAGCCGGAGGTGAATCCGGCCGTTTGCGCTGCCATCCAGGAGGCGGATCTCATCATTTTCGCCCCCGGGAGCCTGTACACAAGCATTCTGCCGATCCTGCAGCTACCGGCCATGGCCGAGGCCGTCAAAGCGAACCGCAAGGCTTTGAAGATCCTGGGCGCCAACTTCTGGATCCAGGAGGGGGAGACGGATATTTCGCAGCGCGGCAGGAATCGGGGGTTCTATGTGTCCGAGATGGTGGAAGCCTACGAGCAAAATGTGCCCGGGGGCGCAGAGGGCCTTTTTGACGTGGTGCTGAGTGCCAACCTGGAACACATGCCCGGCAATGTGCTCAGCAACTACGCGCTGGAAGGCAAGAGCCCCATCTATCTCGACCGCAATCGGGTGGAGCACTTTGGCGTGCTGCCCATGGAAGCGACGGTCTACTCCCGAGAGCGACTGAGACTCGAGCAGGTCATCCACCATGACCCCCAGAAGTTCGCGCTCGCCGTCCGGGCCCTCGTCTTTGCCCACGAGCAATTCAACCTGAAGTGCGAAGCCAATCGCGCGCCGGGTTTCACTCGACCGTCACGGGCCGGTCGGCTGGTCCAGGCCCCGACCCTCTGCGCGTATCGCCAGGCCGCGGACAGCGCCCTCGCCGGTAAGCACTTTTCGCCCGGGGAACTGCGCGGGGTAGTGGCGGAGCTGGTCTGGGAGAACCGTGACATTCGGGTGGCACATCTCGAATGCTTCCGGGGAGTCCAAATCATTCCGGCGGCGACATGGCACCGCAGCAATGAATGGGACAGCATCCTCGGCTACCATGATCCCGAAGACGGGTTGCTGAAGCTTCATGAGCAGTTGCGCCACGAGCCGGAGCGGTTGAAGGGCAATCTGCTCATTGCCCTGGGCGAATCGCTGCTGGGGCGGTATCTGGAAAGCCGTCGATGGCTCGATATGGAGGCTGAGGGCGGGTGGGGAGCCCGCTGCTACGAAATCAGGCTGCGGCCAGCGTGGGAGCGGGCCTGTTTCCTGGACGATGGCGCGCTCCGCACCTATCTCATCCTCGCCCGCATGGTCCCCAGCCCTCATGATGATGGCATCTTCCGCATAACCTTGAACGGCCGCGAAGGTTTCATCCCCCCCGGCCTCCTCTTCGGCCTCCTCTACGCGTGGTATCTCAATAATGACTATGGCGAAATCATGGAATATGAAATGTCGCTGCTGCGCTGGCCGCCGCAAAAACTCATCCCCTGTCAGCAGGAGGAGCGCCAACGGCGGCAGGCGCTGGTCGATTTTTTCCGCGAACGGGTATTCGAACATCCCGCCTGAAACGCCCCCCCAACACCCTTAGCGGTCCGGCCTTTTGCCGATGGAGAAGTGCCCTCCTATCGAAATTATCGATTTTGAAAATGGCCTCGGAGGCGTTATACGGATTTAGATTAAGTGCGTGCTCATTGACTCACGGGAAGGTGCGGAGGGCGCGGCGAATGATTTCTGATATGGGGTACGACGCCGCCCGCTCATTTGGATGACGCCGGGACCTTCAGACAATGCAAGAGGTTGAGTGCCCTTGAAGCCGCCCAAACTGGCCATGTGCAACTTCATCGAGGAGGTCCCCAGTCTGAAGCGGTTTGCCTTGGCCAACGGCTTTGCCGGGGTGGACTGGACCTTCAGAGCCGATGATCTTCCTGCGACTCCTTTCGAAGAATCCCGCCTGGCAGGTAAGATCGCCCAGCTACACCCCTTGGAGGTCCGCTACCACCTTGCGTTCGAGGCGGTCGATCTTGGCGATGAAGTGAACAGCCGCGCCGAGTATGCCATGACGGTATTCCGCCGCGCTTGCGCCTTGGTCGCCCGTCTTGACGGCCGGTTCATGACCATCCACCTCGGGCTGGGTCGCGCTTCGACGGTGGGACTTTCATGGGAGCGAACCCTCGGGGCGCTTGCCGACTTGGTTCGCTATGGAAAGAGCCTGGGGGTCACGGTCTGCTTGGAAAACCTGGCATGGGGCTGGTCAAGTCGCCCCGAGCTGTTCGAAAAGCTCATTCGCAAATCCCGGGCCAGAGTTACGCTGGACATCGGCCATGCCCGGGTGTGCCCCTCAGTCAAGACCCAGCACTATGCCTTCGAAGATTTTGTCGCGCCCCATCCGGAAACCGTCGTCAACGCTCATATCTACCACGAAGAACGAGACGAACGGCACCTGCCTCCTGACAACCTCGACGACCTCCGACAGCGCCTCGACATTCTGAGCGGCCTCCCGTGCGACTGGTGGGTCCTGGAACTCCGTGAGGAACGGGCGCTCCTGGCCACCCTCGAGGTGGTGAGGTCCTATTGGAATGGGGATTCCAGTCGGCAGTCGCCGTCCGATCCGGCCTCAATCCTCTAGTACAGCGCGGCATAAGTCTCAGACCGATTAGGGCAGGTGACTTGCTGTTCCCCTTACCGTTGCGTTTCCTGTTCATTTCAACGCAACATGTGTAAGGGCGCCGAACTTTCGCCGCACTGTACGGGCACCCTCCACCACCGAATCGCTCCGCCTGCCGACGCGATTCTACCCGGCGCAAACGACTGCTGTTTCAGGAGCCCGTGCCAGAGTCATGTCGCGTTGCCCGACAGGGCCGGGTCGGCTTGATCCCCGGCAAGCTTCCGCAGCCGCTCCGGCACCTTCAACGCAATCATCAGAGCCTCGGTTTCACGCGGAACCAGGTGCGACCATGGTTCTCCGCAGGCCATACGGTGGCGGACTTCCTCCGCGCTGATACCTTTGTCCTGGAGCCTTTTCCGCCAAAGGATTTCCGTCTTGAGACCGGCCGCTGTAAATTGCTCCAGTTTGTGCTCACCCCACTCATCGTAGATAGTGAGGAAAAAGGTGGCATCCATGGGCACGTAGTAACGGTAGAGGGCCGGAAAACCGATGGGAAAGGGCACCACGGAAAAGTCCCGGTGAGTCAGGCCCACTCCCAGGAGCACCGTACGGACCATGGTGTAGCGTTCGAAGTAGGTAAGCGGATTGGCCCCAGGCTTACTGCGGCTGGGGTTGACCGGGGCATCACGGGTCAAGCTGGGATCGGGATTGGTGATCCCGACAACCAGGTGATGACAGCGTGCCTTACCGGCCAGCAGGTACTTCACGTGATCGTTATGAAGGACCTGAAAACGCCCATGAATTACGCCCCGTTCAACCATCTGTCCCGCTCCCTCAGCCACTATCACGCTGCTGCCGTCGAGCCGAGCGACGTCTCCGGCAGCTCCATCTGCAATTCCGGTTTTCAACGCGAGGGTTCTCCACAAGTCTTTCAGTCAGTCACGACGAGATCGCATTCATCAGGAGCATGACCTCCCAGTGCCGCTGGCAGGAACCGTGAGGATTGGTCTGGCTCGATCGAGATCGTCACCGGCGGTATTGATTGGGAAAACTCGATCTCATCCGCGCTGGGGCCGACCCAAAAGTACAAGCAGGGACCCATCACTCGATGATTTCACTCTTTCCGGCATCCGCCGACCACACCGGCAGGGGACCGCACGTGCCGGTCTCCGGGTCGTAGCGATGTCGATAGGAGCAGGTCACTCGGGTGCGCTTGCTCATGTGCTTCCAGCCGCGGACGTAGTATTGGCAATCATCGTTGAAGCAGACATAGAAGAACTCGGAACTCCAGGTCGATTGCGGGGGAGTCCGCCATTTCATCATTTTCACCCCGCAGTGGGGGCAAATCGTTTTGTCTTCAGCCATTCCTTACTCCCTTCGTGGGGCCGCCAGGCACTCGCGGCGGGAAACCGGCTTCCGTCGGTCCTGGCTTAGCCTGCGCCAACTCTCAGCCGAACGGCGCTCGCGAAGCTCCGAGCAGCCGTCATCCTTCAGCAGAAAAGTCGGCGGGAACCGGATAATCGCGGGTACTGAATTCCCGGTTCTTCAGAAAGATATCCGCGAACTGTTTCATCGTATCCTTCATCACCTGCTTGTAGTCGGGAATGTTGGGATCAAAAACCTCTCCGATCTTCTCGTACGACAGGCTGGCGAGGTCCTCCGAGAGGTTCAGATACTCCTTTCGCACCGCTTCCGGGAGGGCCTTGACCATGTTCTCCCCCAGCATGTATTCGAAAAGGGAGTACATCTTCCCCAACAGCTTTTCAAGAGCCTCAGGTTTGTGATTTTCCCCCTTCCTTTCCACCAGAACCCGGCAAAAGTTCAGAATATAAGGGTTGCGAACGGGTTTTCCCGGTTGTTGTTCAGCAGTGGCCGAGCCTTGTTCGTGTTCAGTCGACATACCCAATCCTTTGTTGGAAGTGGTGAGCAGAAGGTTCGCAGCCATGTAACTGCCGAATACCCGACACTAAACGAAATCAATTATATATAGCACCAGGGGCTGCTGCAAGCCACAGCTTACAGAGTGATCAGGACGACCGGCGATGTGCCGGCCAACCATTCTCGCAGGAAGCGAAAGTGACAAGCCGGACCTTCACTTCCACGAAAAGGAAGAGAGACGATTCCATGAAAGAGCTCATCCGTGTATTTCCGGCAAGGACAAATGGGGGCTGGTTAGCGTGTGGTGATCGCGAGTCTGAGGCGCGGAGTTCGTCTCTTATAGCGGCAACCCGGCAAGGGTGTGCAGATAGTTCCATGGCATCCACTCAGATGGGGCCTTCAAGATTTCCTGGGCATGGCTCAAGAGAGCCGTGAGATTGGCGAACGGATTGGCGCCGTTGAGTTTGCAGGAGGACACGAGCTAAGGCCCGGACCTTCGTACCTGCTTCGGTGGCGGGCTGTAGGGGGACATGGGTTGAGGGACGTAGCTTGGCGCCTGCTTGGTTGGCGACGTGTAAGGGGGCGTAGGTGGGTCATGTTTCGAAGGGGTGCTTCCGTGACGTAATGTTAGCCAGATCATTCCTCCGAGGACACCGAGGGCGATTACCCAACCTACCCTGCTCTTTGATAAAGAGCGCAGTCTCTGAATCATGTAAATTGGCGGCGCAGCTTGAGCAGACCTAGTGCGGGGCCGAGACGCATCAAGATTTGACTGGCACTTCCCACATATTGGGCGCTTTCCAGGGGGACAGGCCCCGATGCGATTTAGCTGGCCGCAACCTGGACAACGTACTATACAATCAGTGCCTGTCGAAGTTTTCATGTCACATGACCATCTGGGACCTCAGCCCTCTCGGGTCGGGCATTAGGGCAAAAGAAAGGCAGAGCCGCCAGGCCCTGCCTTTCTTTTGCCACATCTGGAGATTGACCCTATTTCTGGAGTCTCCTCCTGAATGCCGCCAAGCCGATCAGACCGCCGCCGAGCAGGAGCATGGTGGCGGGTTCGGGGACAGGCGATACTCTTGCCACAAGGTAAATCATGTCATTGTAGTCTTCATCACCCAACATTCCAGTGCTAGTGTTAAACGGAAGATCTTCCCAAGCTAGCAGATAGGAATTCTTAGTGAAATCTACTGATACAACCTTATCGTCGGAGTTTTTGATCCAAATTTTTTTACCAGCCAGCTCGGGCAGGGAGAAAGTCATCATATGATCCCAACCCCAACCACCATCGTTTAGATTAGGTTCTGAGTAATAGGTGGTGGTGCTGCTGCTGCTCGACTCCAGGTACCAGCCAAATTGGTGGGGCATCGACAGGATGGTACCGAGATATGGACTGTTTTCACTACCATCACCTCCGATATAGCCAAAACCAGTATACGGTCCGACAAGAGACTTTTTTCCACTACCCGTTCCCAAGCCAGTGTAATAGCCGAGCGTGTTAGAATTTCCCGCAGTAAGGCCAATCAAGGCAATAGGGGCGGGATCGAGGAGGTCTTTCCAGACATAGTCTACATCTACAAACCGGTGATCGACCTCCCTGTTGTATGAGTAGTTCGTTCCTATGACCTTGTTGATCGCCTCATAAATGTCAGGGTAATATTCATTCCACTGTTGTGCGGTAGGTATTCCGTTCACCACTCCTCCAGCGTACTCATCATTGGCCACTTTGGAAGTAAACGGACCGGCCATGGCGGAAGCGGCTAGTGAGAGCGCTACGAGCAACCCTACGAAGATAACAATTCTTTTCATTTCCATTCTCCTTTTCTCCTTATACGGATCACCAATCTTATCCATCATGCTCCAATAAAAGCTATTGCCACAGTAGTCGTTGCCTGTCGCTGTTTTGCAATGAACGTGCCACAAACAGAGTATTTTGTAACCTGTAGAATTCTCAGGAAATCGCCCGTGCGGTTACGACCATCTAGCGGAAGGAGCTGGCAGAAAAATGTAAAGATTCTTTACACAGTTTTTAACCATATTCTGGCAAAGCTGATCTGCACGCGCATCTAGCACGTTTGTCTGCACTGTAAAGAATCCCGACAGAATTCAGTTTTCTTTACAGTTCTGGGAGCTGAGGCTGAGAAGGTCGAAGGTCAAGCTCTATTTTGGGGAGGAATTCTTCGCGGAGGTTCTGTGTGATCCACGTCCCACCGCTCAAGGTATACCCTACCACCCCGACCTGCCTTTTGTCGTTGGCTCATCGCGGATTTGCGTGGAAAAGGCCTGTCATGTCTTTGGTGTCATTCCGAGCGTAGCGAGGAATCTAGTTGAATTGCCTTAAGAATCGAGATTCCTCGGCCCTTGGCCTCGGAATGACAAGATGGCTTCTCTCACGTTAATTCGTGATGAGCCTTGTCGTTTTCATGCAGGCAAAACCACCCATCAAGACAAAAAGGCGGGACCACGAGGCTCAAAAAGAAAATGGGCTCCTGAGTAAATTCAGCAACCCATCGAGTTTACTGGTACGCCCGGCCCGACTCGAACGGGCGGCCTGCGGATTCGAAGTCCGACGCTCTATCCAACTGAGCTACGGGCGCATGGGGCTCATCTTGAGGGCCTTCAAGTCCCTGTCGGCGGCCAGTATAAGGGATACGGAGGGCAAAGACAAGGACCGAGCTTCAATGCATTACGAGAAAACGGATCGCTATTATTTCAACCCGGAGCTTCGTGAGATTGTCAATCTCGCCATTGCCCTGGGAAAACCATTGGTGCTCATGGGGGAAGCGGGCAGCGGCGGAGCTCATGGCAGCATACGGCTCACTGGGGTGAGCCACGGCTGAGCGCAAGCCGGCCCGGGCAATGCGTGATCACGACACAGGCCCTGATTACTGGTGGTAATACCGTCGATACCAGGCCACGAAACTGGCCAGGCCGGTTTCCAGGGGAGTATTCGGACTGAAGCCGAAATCACGGACAAGGTCATCGATATCGGCGTAGGTTTCGGGCACGTCACCCGGTTGCATGATTTCGAGCTCTTTCCTGGCTTCCACGCCCAGGCAGCCTTCCAGGATGGCGATGAAGTCCAGGAGATTCACCGGCCGGTTGTTGCCGATGTTGTAGACCCGATAGGGGGCGAGGCTGGTGCCGGGATCAGGATCATTCCCATTCCAGGCCTGGTCGGGCTCGGGAGGCACGGCCATCACCCGCACAACGCCCTCGATGATGTCGTCAATGTAGGTAAAATCCCGCTTCATTCTTCCATGATTAAAGACTCGAATCGGTTCTCCCGCAAGGATCGCCCGCGTGAAGAGAAACGCCGCCATGTCCGGCCTGCCCCATGGCCCATAGACGGTGAAAAACCGCAGTCCGGTGCACGGGAGGCCGTAGAGATGGGCATAGCTGTGGGCGATCAGCTCATTGGCCTTCTTGGTAGCGGCGTAGAGAGAGACTGGATGGTCCACATTCTGATGGACCGAAAACGGCATCCTGGTATTGGCCCCGTAAACCGAGCTGGAAGAAGCGAAGACCAGGTGGCCGACACCCTGCTGGCGACACCCTTCGAGAATGGTCATGAAGCCGACGAGGTTACTGTCGATATAGGCATAGGGATTCTCGAGAGAATAGCGCACACCGGCTTGAGCCGCCAGGTGAACCACCACACCAAAGGTGTTGGTCTTGAAAAAGGCCTCCATCCGGAACCGATCCGCCAGGTCCAGCCGCTGGAACCGAAAGTCGGCAAATCGTTGGAGTTGTTCGAGGCGCTTCCATTTAAGGCTGACGTCGTAGTAGTCGTTGACGTTATCCAGACCCACCACCTGCCGCCCATCGCGCAACAGTCGACGGGCCAGGTGAAAACCGATAAAACCGGCACACCCGGTCACCAGCACGGGCTTTTCAGAAGTCATGCCATGGCCTCCTCACCGCCGACCCGAACTCGCAAGCCTGGAGGGAGCGGTCTGCTCGCATCCGTCAGGTGGAATTTCCCATCTCCGGGTTGCGGGCTGCGAGGGTTACTCCTCAAGTTTGGGCCTGACGGTAAGGACCGAACAGGGGGCTCTACGCACCACCCGGTCCGCGGTGCTGCCGAAGAGCACATGAGCGAGGCCGGTCAAACCGTGGGAACCCATGACGATGAGGTCGAGAGGAATTCCTTTCGCAAGACGGAGGATTTCGGTCGAGGAGTACCCGGAAAGCAGGTGCACGTGGTGCGGCTGTTTTTCCTTCAAATTGGTGATATAGCGGCTCTGAATGGCTTCCGTGGCAGCCAAGGTCACTTCCTCGACAAACTTGGGGTCGTACTCGATGGGCATATAGGTGGTATGGAGGGGGGGCGAGACCGAGACCGAGAAATTGACCATTACATGCACGATGTGAAGGGTCGCCCCATAATGCCAGGCGAGATCCTTTGCCACGGTAAAGGCTTCATCGGCATGGTTGGAAAAGTCAGTGCAGAAGGCAATATCTTTGAAGAGACCGGCAGTCATGTGGTTCCTCCTTCTGAAAAGGCCGCTGGTTTATCCACCCTTTTCTTATACCCTTATCGGGGAAGGAAACGCAAGCGGCAAACCGGACGGCGCCGGGCGGGGGGGGACAGGCTGGTATTAATCCGGGCCTGATCTGACATGCTTGACATTGGCCAGTCGTCTCAGTAGGATGCTGAATTGAGATTCAGGCAAAAGCAGCCTTTCGCAACAGCAGGCCCCCATCCTTCACACCTTGTGGTGAGCGTTATCTATGGAGCAGTTTTTCAGGGAGTTGCGGATCAAGGTCCTGATAATACGCGTCGTGCTCGGAGTGGTTTTTGCTTTTCTGCTGTCGCGAATATTCTTCCCCCGTGCGAGCCTGCTGACCATTTTCGGGCTCGCCGGGATGTTGACGCTTGCTGCTTACGTCCTCGAAATCTTCCATCGCGGTCCGAAATCCTAGAACCTCACGGGAAGCCTGAGGCTTGGGGCGGCAGGGTTTCGGCGTAGCTCACCATGGAAGGGGCCATGTTACAAACTGTGTTGGCTACAAGCCAAGAGGTCCTATCACTACGGACAGACCGTTTTGGCTTTCCTCATAAACTGGATTTCCCTATGACCTTCAACTGTCCCAGGAGCTGCTTCGTTCGCTCGACCGATGTCGACTTGTCGGCATATCCTGAACGGTTTGCGGAGACACCGGGGAAGTAACTCAAGGGGTTCACTATGGCTTTTTACGAAGAGAATCCGAGCAACGTCAGTAGAGCTAACCTGGTCCTGGGGATACCCTCCTGCAATGAAGCGGGGACCATCGGTCACACCACCATGCAGGCGGCCAGGGGCCTGGTGGAACATTTCGGCGGTCTTGAGACGGTGATCATCAATTGCGACAATCATTCCACAGATGGCACCAAGGAGGCCTTCTTCGCAACCCCCAGCGAAGTCCCCAAGATCTACCTTTCCACCGCTCCCGAGCAACGTGGCAAAGGCAACAATCTGCGCAACCTGTTTGAAAAAGTTCGGGAACTCGAGGCCGGCATCGTGGTGGTGCTGGAAGCCGATATCCGTAATGTGGCGCCTTACTGGGTCAGGAGTCTGGCGGAACCGGTGCGCAATGGCGCCGGCTACGTCTGCCCCCTCTATGTCCGCCACAAGTACGAAGCGACCCTCACCAGTTCCCTGGTTTATCCCTTCATGCGCTGCCTTTACGGACGGCGGGTGCGCCAGCCGAACATCGGGGACTTCGGCTTCCGGGGAGAGCTGGTGGACAGGTTCCTGAGCTCACCGGTCTGGACGGATTCCGTGCAGCACTTCGGCATCGATATCTGGATGACCACCATCGCCCTCAATGCCCGTCTGCCCATCTGCCAGTCGCTCATCGGCGCGGCCAAAATGCATCGTTTGAAGGACCCCTACGCACACCTGCCGGTGCTGTTCCCACAGGTGATCCGCACGATCTTCGACCAGATGATCGTTTTTGCCGATTTCTGGCGTCAGGTCAAATGGAGCAAGCCAACGCTGCTGTTTGGGACGGATATCCACGATATCGAAACCCCCATACCCACCGAGGTCAACGTAGAACGCCTCCACGAGCGATTTCTGCACGGGTTCGACAAGTACAGCGGCATGTGGCAGGAGATTTATGACCAGACCATCTGCCCCAAGCTTCAGGAAATCCGTACCCTTGACCTGCAGCATTTTTCCTTTCCCACGCAGACATGGGCTCGGATTCTGTTTCATGTCGCCAATGCCTATTTTCGGGCGGATGAAACCAAGCGCACACTCCTACTGGAATCACTGCTCCCTCTCTATCTCGGGAAGGTGCTGTCGTTCGTGAAGAAAACCGAACGGATGTCCCTGCAGCAGACGGAAGAGTATGTGGAAAACGAGTGCACCACGTTCGAGGAAACCAAGCCTTATCTGCTCAAGGTATGGGAGTAGGATTTCAACACCAGCGGAGGAACAACGATGCCTAAAATCCTGGTTGTGGACGATGAAGAGCATATCCGATTGCTCTATTCCGAGGAGCTGAAAGAAGCGGGTTATGAAGTCATCACTGCCGAAAGCGGATACAAGCTTCTGGAACGGATTGACGAGGAAAAACCGGACCTGATCATCCTCGATATCAAAATGGTGGACTACAATGGGCTGGATTTGTTGCAGGATATCAGGAACCGTTTCTATGATCTGCCGGTCATTCTGTCCACCGCTTACGATACCTTCAAGGAGGATATGAAGTCCATTGCCGCTGATTTCTACGTGGTGAAAAGCTTCGATCTGACCGAATTGAAGAAGAAAATCGCGTTGGCTCTCGAAACCCGCTTGCCATAGCCTGCGCTGTTGGCTTGTGGCTCCCGGGTGGTCACGAAGGAGTGGACAATTCAGGAATGCCGTGGAGAGATCCGGCAGGTCATGGCAGGCGGTCCTCGGAGTACGCTGCTTGGGGGGGCGGGAAGAAAAGGTCAGCATGACAGCCGGTGTCTGGAAAAGAGCCGATTCGAGGAGAACCTGGCGATATCCAGGGGAATTTCAAACTGCACCTTGACCCACAGCACGATGGCCACGAGGCTGGTTAGCAGGTTGGGCAGCCATACGGCGAGAAACGGTGAAATGATTCCATTTTCCCCCAGGCCCTTGCCGGCAGACAGCACCACATAGTAGGTGAGAAAGATCCCAAGGCCGACCGTGACCCCGGCCATCCGCCCGCTCTGCCGAAACAGCGCGCCGAGCGGCGCCCCCACCAGGCCGAGCAGGAGGCAGCTCAGGGGCAGAGCCAGGCGACGGTGGTATTCCAGATCGAAACTCAACTCGTAGCCGGGACCCTTCTGCCGAATCTTCTCAGCCAGTTCACTCATTGTCATTTCCTTGCGTCCTTTAATGAATCCCGAGGAGGTTCCCAGGAGTTCATCGAGGGAAAGGGCCAGGTCATAGTTCTTGAAAGCTATGGCCTGGGCATTCCGCAAATCATCCCCCACGCGGGTGATCATGCCGTTCGAGATCTGGAAGATGAGCTGACTCAGGTCCGGGGAATAGGCAACCCGGGCATGGTCCGCCACAATCGTTACCCCCACCTCCGGCTGTCGATTGTCATGCACAAATACCCCGTCAATCTGCAGCTTGTTGGCGTTCACCGATCCAAAGAAGAAGACAGCCTTGGGAACAATGTCGATGAAAGTGCCTTCCTTGAGAAGCACCGGGAGGATACTGCGACCGAGGGATTTGAGCTTGACTTCAAAAGCACGGTTGGCGGATGGCATCAGATAGATCGCATTAGCGAAGGCAAAGACGGTGGTTACAACCAGCAGCGAGGCGATAGCCGGGAAAAACTGGTAGAAACCAACTCCCGCCGCCCGCAGGGCCACCAGTTCATTATCGCTGTTGAGGCGCACGAAAGCCAGTAGAACCCCTACCAGGGCGGCCATGGGCAGGGCATAAAGCACCAGGCCCGGCATCGCAAAGGCGATGACCGAGACAAGGTCGCTGACGGTGAGGGATGAGGTGAAAAGATAGCGGGTGAGCTGGAGCAGCCGTCCCATAATGAGGATCAGGCTCAACCCGAAGAAGCACACAGCCAGAGGCACAATCTGTTCTCTGATCAAGTACTTGTAAATGGTCTTTTTCATCTCTGCCACTCTATCGGAAAGGGCTGGTCCGGGTCAATCTCAAAAGGGCGCCAGGACTTGGATCAGCCCGTTCGAGTCCTCAAACATGCACCTTGACAGAAGATTTTGGCGCATGGTATCGGGATGTGCTGCCGGTCTGTTGTGGAATTGGAGTTTACCTTTCTCCGGGAAGCGGTAGAATCTACCACGTTGAAACCACAGCAAACGATTGATGCAAAAGAGAGAAAACATGAAGAACCTAAAACGTACCGATGGCTGGGAAGACTCTCCTTTGGTTTCCTCCAAGAGCTTCCAGGAGGAATTCGACGCACTGGATGAGGAGATCATCGAGCTGGATGATGAAATCATCGAGCTCCCCACGAACGGTGTTGAAGACCACGAAGAACCTGCCTTCGACGTGGAGATCCTGGATGAGGACCGCCAGCTGGACATGACGGGAACTGAAGACAAGGCGGAGTCGGAAGAGGAATTCCTGCTCGACGAGGATCTCCTGAAGGATTTACCCTTTTTCAAGGACGAGCCGACCGAAGCGGCCGCCAAGAGTACGGCAGAGCCGGAACCGGCGGCGGCTGGTCTCGATCTGCTCTCGGACCATAGCGACCTGCCCCCCGAAGCCCCTGAACCCGCCTCGCCCCCAAAGACCGTTGGGGAGGAAAGCATCACGGCAGGTGCCGAGCAACCGGAGGAGCCTCCTCCTGATCCGGGACCTTCCCTGGAGGATTTCATGACGCAGCTTGAGAACCGCCTGTTCGAGACCCTGCGGGACTTGGTGGAAGCGAGGCTGCCTGAAATCGTCCGGACGGTGCTGAGAGAAGAAATTGAACGGTTGCAGACCGACGGCCAGTCGCAGGCGTGACGAACCGGGCACGGAAGGACGACCGACCCTGCCCCGGCTCCGAACCATGACGGCTGGCCAGCCGATGGCAGTGATCAAAGCCGCGGGTTGAGGGCCTGTCTCGGGTTTTCGACCGGCGACCGAGAAAATATAGCACGAGGGAGCATTCCCATGAATGAGGGCAATTTGCCCAAGGCCTATGCCTTTCAGGAAGTTGAACCCCACTGGTATGCCCGCTGGGAGCAGGAGCGACGGTTTCATGCCGGCGTTGATGGCTCGAAGCCACCCTTCAGTATTGTGATTCCGCCTCCCAATGTGACGGGACAGTTGCATATGGGGCATGCCCTCAATAATACGCTGCAGGACATTGTCTGCCGCTACAAGCGGCTGGATGGCTTTGAAGTGCTCTGGATGCCCGGCACCGACCATGCCGGCATCGCCACTCAGAATGTGGTCGAACGGCAGCTTGCGGCAAACCAGCAGACACGGCACGAATTGGGCCGGGAAGCCTTTCTGCAGAGCGTCTGGGACTGGCGCGAGAAGTATGGGGGCATCATCATCAACCAGCTCAAGCGTCTGGGAGCCTCCTGCGACTGGGAGCGAGAGCGGTTCACCATGGATGAGGGCCTGTCGCAGGCGGTCCGGCAGGTATTTGTGAGCCTCTATCAGGAAGGCCTCATCTACCGGGGCAAGCGGATGATCAACTGGTGCCCGCGGTGCATGACCGCTCTGGCCAATATCGAAGTCGAGGGCGAGGAACTCGACGGGAACCTCTATTACGTGCGCTACCCGCTGATCGGTGGCAAGGGGGCGGTGGTTGTGGCAACCACCCGACCCGAGACCATGCTGGGAGATACCGCGGTTGCGGTCCATCCGGAAGACCCTCGCTACAAGGCTTTCATCGGCCACAAAGTGCTGCTGCCGCTGGTGGAACGTCCGTTACCGGTGATCGCCGACCCTTACGTCGACCGTGAATTCGGGACCGGCGCACTCAAAATCACCCCTGCTCATGATTTCAATGACTTCGAGGTGGGCCGGAAACACGCCCTGGACCTGATTCAGGTTATTACAGAAGACGGAACCATGGGGCAAGCGGCCGGAGCCTATGCCGGGCTGGATCGCTATACCTGTCGCAAACGCCTGATCAAGGATCTGGAAAACGGCGGTTATCTGGTCAAGGTGGAGAACTACCACCATCGCGTCGGCCACTGTTACCGCTGCCAGAGTGTGGTCGAGCCCATGCTCTCCCTTCAGTGGTTTGTGGCCACCCGTTCGTTGGCGGACCAGGCCATCGCCGCCGTACGCGAAGGGAAAACCCGAATCTTTCCCGCCAAGTGGGAAAAGGATTACTTCCTCTGGCTGGAAAACCTCGAGGACTGGTGCATTAGCCGCCAGATCTGGTGGGGACACCGGATTCCCGCCTGGTATTGCCAGCAGTGCGATGAGGTCATGGTCGTCCAGGATGAGCCGTCGAGTTGCCAGCTTTGCGGCAGCGACGATCTGCAGCAGGATCCGGATGTGCTCGACACCTGGTTCAGTTCTGCCCTCTGGCCGTTTTCAACCCTGGGCTGGCCCGAGGATACCCCTGAGCTGAGAAGTTTCTATCCCACCTCGGTGCTGGTGACCGCGTTCGATATCCTCTTCTTCTGGGTTGCCCGCATGATGATGATGGGTCTCCATTGCATGAAGGAGGTGCCGTTTCGCGAGGTGTATGTTCATGCCCTGGTGCGGGATTCCCAGGGTCAGAAGATGAGCAAGTCCCGGGGCAATGTCATCGATCCCCTGGTCATGATGGATCACTTCGGCACCGATGCGCTCCGCTTCACGCTTACCGCACTGGCCGTCCAGGGTCGCGACGTCAAGCTCTCGGAAGAACGCATCGAAGGCTACAAGCATTTCATCAACAAGCTCTGGAATGCCTCGCGGCTCGTATTGATGAACCTGCAAGGCTTACCGGAGGTCCCGGAACTGCCCCGCCAGCCTGAAAAGCTCGTGCACCGCTGGCTGCTCAGCCGCCTACAGCAGGTCATCAGCCAGGTCCGGGAAGCGGTCGAGGGGTACCATTTCAATCAATACGCGCATGTGCTCTACCAGTTCGTCTGGCACGAATACTGCGACTGGTACCTGGAGATGATCAAACCGGACTTCTATGGTGAGGATGCTGCGGCCAGGCAGACCGCCCAGACCATTGCGGTGAGAGTTCTCGAACAGATTCTTGTTTTACTCCATCCTATCATGCCCTTCGTGACCGAGGAGATTTATCAGAAACTGCCTGATGCCGGACCGAGCATCATGCAGGCATCCTTTCCCGCCTTCGAGGAACAACGGGTGGACGTGGCGGCCGAGGAGCAGATGGCGCTGGTCATGGAAGTCATCACCGCCATTAGAAACATCCGGGGAGAGATGAACATCCAGCCGGCTACCAGGGTGGATGTCCTCTGTCTGGTGGATGGGACTGCCGAGAAGCAGTTGCTGCACGAGCATGCCGGCACCATCTGCGATCTCAGCCGCCTTGCCAACCTGCAACTGACGTCGCCGGGGGAGGGCAAAAGACCGCGGATGGCGGCCGGAGCTGTGGTCGGGAGGCTGGAAGTCTTCGTGCTGCTGCAGGATATCCTGGATTTTGAAAGTGAATCCAAACGCCTCGAAAAAGAACTGACCAAGCTGGAGAAAGAATTCGGGCTCACCAAGAAGAAGCTGGCCAATGAAGACTTTCTGCAACGAGCACCGGCCGAAGTGATCGAAAAGGAACGTGAGAAGGCCACCCGCTTGCGGGAAAAGATGGAAAAGATTAGGGCCCTGCACGATAAAATGAAGTCCCTCCGGGATAGTGCCGAGCTTAAGGAATAACTGTGGATCGAACCGAGCTTCTGATCTGGCTGGCCCTGCAGGAAGACTTGGGCCACGGTGATGTGACCACCCAGGCGACGGTTGCCGCGGGAAGGCCGGGAACGGCAGTGGTGTTTGGCCGGGAACCATTTGTCCTTTCCGGGTCCCAACCATTTTGCAAGGTCTTCGACCTGATCGATCCAGCAGTTCAGGTTGCGAGCCAGTTTCGCGACGGCGATCAAATCGATGCCAATGTGCCGGTCTTCAGACTCGAAGGCGCCATGCCCTCGTTGTTGACCGGGGAACGCCTCGCTCTCAATCTGCTGCAGCGCCTCTCCGGGATCGCCACCCTGACGCGGCAGATGACCGATGCCATCAGCGGCACCTCCTGTCGCCTGCTCGACACCCGCAAGACCACTCCCCTCTGGCGCGCTCTTGAAAAAGAGGCCGTGCGCCACGGCGGTGGGACCAATCATCGCTTTGGCCTCTACGACGGGGTGCTCATCAAGGACAATCATATCGCGGCGGTGGGCGGGGTCGGCGAGGCCGTCCGGAGGGCCCGGCAACACGTCGCCCATGTCCTGAAAGTCGAAGTGGAGGTGGAAACCCTGCAGGACCTTGAGGTGGCCCTGGAAGCCGGCGCCGATGTGGTGCTCCTCGATAATTTCTCGCTGGAGGATTTGAAAGCGGCCGTTGCCCTGACGGCCGGACGCTGCCTCCTCGAAGCCTCGGGCGGCGTCACCCTCGACCGGGTTCGCGCCATTGCCGAAACCGGCGTGGATTATATCAGCTGCGGCGCCCTGACCCACTCCGCCCGCGCCATCGACGTCTCCATGGAGTTCACACTCGGGCCTTCCTGAATCTTCTTCTTATCCACGAAGTCACACGAAGTGACAAGAAGATGTCTCTTGGTCCTCTTTGACCGCCGTCGTGAAAGTGATGTTGGCTACGGTGCCGACCCCGTCAGGGGGTGCCGCTGCCCAGCAGGTATTGGATGAGGACCCCAACTCCGGCCAGTGCCAGCAGACCCAGACAGAACCATAGGGCAGCTATAATAAAAGACCGGCCGTAGTTATTCCACGGAGCAGCCGGGTCTGGCGCCCTTTCGAAGAGCGGTCGGAAGCGGCCCTGGGGTTCCTGGCGTGGTTCCCCGGTCAATGACGCACCGCAGTTGCGGCAGAACCGATCATCCGGTTCATGGCTGTTGTGGCAGACGGGACATTCCATTATGATTCATCTTTCTTGTTCACGACTTCCTGTTGTGGGAAGGGGATTTGGATCCTGCCTTCCCGGTAAGCCCGATGGATTTGCGGTTGATATGATCCAGAGCCGCTCCTCGGTCGCGCGGCTCCTTGATCCAGGTCAATACCTCCAACTCCACAGCCCGGTCGCTCAACGCGCGACACCGTATCCCGGGCTGGGGCTCAGAGAGCAGGAAGGGATTGTCCTCAAGAGAAGCCAGGATGATTCTGCCCACCTCACCCAGGTCAATGTCGTAGGCCACTCCCACCTTGCATCGATCCCGATACTGGGGAACGAAACTGGTTCGTTGATAATCTTGGCGGTCGCCATGAGCGAATTGGGGATGGAGACAAAAACGTTATCCCGTGTTCGGATGCGGGTGCTGCAAATGCCGATGTCGACCACTTCGCCGCGTTCGCCACTGTTGGTCACCACGTAATCCCCGATGTGGCAGGGGCGATCCGGAAAGATGGCAATGCCGCCGAAGAAGTCAGCCAGGGTATCCCTGGCGCCGAGTGCACCGATGGCCGTCACCAGACCCGCCGAGGAGGCCAGCAGGGGAGTGAGTTCGATGGACCAGATGTGGAGCAGTACCAGGCCGCCGCCCCCGACCAAAACCACCGTGATCAGGTTGTTGATCAAGACCAGGGCATGCACAAAGGCGGCTTCCTCTCGGTGATACTCAGTCCGCCGGGCAAAGCAGGAGCGGCAGACCGTAGTCAGAAGCCGGATAAACACAATCACCGGCAGCGACTGCAAGGCGGCGAGCAAAGCATTGCTCCACCAGAAATGTTGCAGGCCAGCCGTTCCGATGGCATCATCGGTAAATATGGCCATCACCATGAGGATGAGCGGCAATCTGATGCGTCGGACCGCGGAAGATCCTTCGGCTGAAAAGCCGACGCCGGTCAGCTCGCCGACCAGCCGGGTCAAACCGAGATGCACCAGATAGCCCGGCGTGATTCCCAACAGCAGAATCAGCGCCCCGTGGGTCATCGGGTTAAGGGCAAGCCACTCTGACAGCATCGTATTCCTCGCTTCCCCGCCACACCTGAATTTCGTCTCCTATTGAATGACTCTGCATATCTATGCCAATCAAGGCAATCGTGCAAGTTCGATCCACAGGACCTCTTTCTTGACAAGGTCTTTCCTTAAGAATGGATGTTACCGCATCAGGTGGGTGTATTCTTGCCCTTGCGGTTGGGAACCAGTGAGATGAAATTGTCCTGGTTCAGCGTGAAATGGAATTTTGCCTTCATCAAATAAGCTACTTTTGGCCGTGTCTTCCTGCATGAGGTTGATCACCATGGGGGTTCCTGTCTCTTATACACATCTC
>JAPXSS010000038.1:0-26081 GCA_033812955.1 Syntrophobacteraceae bacterium
GACAGCAATAATCGTGCAGTCACGGTTCAAAGCGCCGAAAATGAGCTCACCTGCTCAGGACATCAGGAAAAGCTCTCTTACCACGCAGACCCCTTTTTTACAAGTCGGATAAAAGTTTCAAAAGTGCAACATCGTGAGCCCTAGGCGGATGCTTGCCCTCCTGTCTCATCCACTATTTCTGCCCGCGGGTGACGGCGGTTTCATTGGCAGGTACCCCGGGGCGGTGACGAACGCCTGCCATCAGCGTGTCCATTGGGTGTCTTCAGTTTTCACCGGCTGGGCGCGAAGGAAGCTCCTGATGAGCCATCCTGGTGAGGATGAGTGGGGAAAAATCGTCGTAGAGTTGCAGGCGGTCGCTGAAGCTCAGAACCATTCCGGTCAGATCCACCCATTGGCCGGCTTTGTCCAGGACCGCCTGATCGCTGCTGGCAAGCAGAACCTGTTCGTAGGGGAAGTCTCGTTCCGGCACGGGAACCGCCCGCGCCGAGCCGGGCAGGCCGAGGGCACGCAGGCGGTTCTGACAGGCTTGGGCCAAGCGACCACTCTGGCTGATGGGAGCGTCGAACAGGAAGGAGGTGTGGGCGGGACGGAATCCTGCCAGAAAGCGAAAGATCAGGTCTAACGCCAGTTCGCTGGCTTCGGTCAGGCGGAAATTGGCGGATTGTCCCGCCAGGTCGCGGATGGCGCCATCGTTGGCCCGGAGCAGGGGCCGCCCGAGGACCGCGCTTTCCACCGTAATCTGGACATTGTGCCCATCCACCACCAACTGTTCTTCCCCCCAGCGAATGCCCCGCCTCCGTCGGGCAAGGCGCCGGAGAGCGGCGCCCTGGCTGAAAACGCCGCGATGGAGCAACTCCCGTTCAAGATGCTTCAAGTCATAGCGATTGCCAACCCATTCGAGAGCCGATTTCCGCGGATAACCGCGATTTTGGAGGAAAAAGAAATCACGGGTGGCCTGAGCCAGCAGCCGGTGGCCGGAATGGGGAAGGGAAAGAGCTTGCTGGTTGGTCATGACCTGGCGAGACCCCGCTTCACGATGAAGCGGGCGGGTTCGCCTGGTCGAAGGCGGATGAATTACTCTCCGGCGTCTGGGTATGACGCAGCATTTCCTGGCGTAGTTCCCTGCGGAACACCTTGCCCACCATGCTCTTGGGAAGCGATTGGCGAAATTCAACCGCCCGGGGCAACTTATAGGCAGCCAGGCGGGTCTTGGTAAACTGGATAATCTCCTCCTCCGTGGCGCTCTCCCCCGGTCTGAGGACCACATAAGCCTTCACCATCTCACCCCGATACAGATCAGGTACTCCAATGGCCACGGCATCGAGCACCTTCGGGTGTTCATAAAGCACCTCATCAATTTCTCGGGGATAGATATTGTAGCCGCACGAGATGATCATGTCCTTCTTGCGATCCACAATGAAGACATATCCATCTTCATCGATCCTGGCGATATCACCGGTATAGAGCCAACCGTCACGGAGGGTATCCGTCGTTTCCTGCGGCAGCATCCAATAACCGCTCATCACCTGGGGACCCCGAACCAACAATTCTCCCACTTCGCCGGTGGGCCTTTCTTCCACGCCCAGGTCGAGGTCGACAATCCGACAATCCGTATCGGGCAGAGCGATCCCAATGGAACCAACCTTGCGCATTCCTCCAATGGGGTTGGCGTGGGTTACCGGACTGGCTTCCGAGAGGCCGTAGCCTTCGATGATGACACAGTCCGTAAGCTGCTCAAAGCGGCGCAAGACTTCATATGGCATGGGCGCAGAACCGGTGATGCAGAGTCGAATGGAAGAAAGGTCGTAGGAGCCCACCTTGGGGTCAGCAAGCATGGCGACAAAGATGCTGGGTACCCCGGGAAAGAGTGTTGGCTTGGCCTTTCTCAGCAATTTCAAAAATTCCTGGACCTCAAAGCGGGGGACGATGATAGCCGTACAGCCCGTATACAGCGCCAGGTTCATGGCCACCGTCATGCCAAAGACATGAAAGAAGGGAAGAATCGCCAGAAACCGTTCTTCGCCACGGCGCAGGTCAGGAACCCAGGATTGCAGTTGCACCACATTGGCCAGCAGGTTGCGGTGTGAGAGCATCACGCCTTTGGGGGTTCCCGTGGTCCCGCCGGTGTACTGCAGGACGGCCAGATCAGCGAGCTTCCTGGTAAAAGGCTCGGGATGAATTGCGGCGCGTTTCACCAGGTGTGGCAGGCTCAACACCCGGTCGCTATAGGGGACTGCGGTGAACAGCTTCTTCTGGCGAGCCTTGAGGGGATACAGGAATTTCAGAACACCGGGCAGATAGTCGCGAATACTGGTGACGATGATGCTTTTAAGCTTGAGGTGTGGGAGGATCTTTTCCACCTTCGGGTAGAGATGATCAAGCACAACGACAAAGGCGGCTTCCGCATCGCTCCATTGGAACTCCATTTCCCGCTCGACGTACAGCGGATTGGTCATGACCACGACCCCTCCGATCCAAAGGGTCGCATAGTAGGCGATGATGGCCTGGGGACAGTTTGGCAGCATGATGGCCACCTTGTCCCCGGGTTTTACCCCGAGCTGGCTCAGGGCGTTGGCGAAGCGGAGGATCTGGTCCCAGAGGGCCGCGTAGGTGAGCTTGGCGCCGAAGAATTCGGTGGCAATGACACCGGGAAAAGTGAGGGCGTTGCGTTCCAGGGCAACGGGCAGGCATTCTTCGGGATATTCCAGCGAGTGCGGCACTCGGGGGTCGTAATGATGGTACCAGACTCGATCCATCTCCTCCCTCTAGGAACAGGTAGCCTTGTATTGGCGCACTTCCTCGGTAAGGGCCGGAATAAACTGAAAGAGATCGTCGATAATGCCGTAGTCGGCTTTGCCAAAGATGGGAGCATCGCCATCCTTGTTCACAGCCACAATGAACTTGGAGGACCCCATGCCAGCCAGGTGCTGAATAGCGCCCGAGATTCCCACGGCAATATAGAGGTTGGGGTTGACCACCTTACCCGTCTGTCCCACCTGGTCCGAATGCGGCCGCCACCCAGAGTCGACCGCCGCCCGCGAGGCCCCTACCGCTGCCCCGAGAAGCGCCGCCAGTTCTTCCAGCATGGCATAGTTGGCAGCATCCTTCATCCCCCGACCGCCGGAGATGATGATATTGGCTTCGGTCAGTTCAATCTTGCCCGAGGTGTCGAGATCGACCCGCTTGACCTGAGAGCGCGCCTCGGGGATGGGAACGCCGATCACCTCCACCTGGGCTCCCCTGGTGGAATCAGGCGTGAGACAGCTCATGACATTGGGACGGCAGGAGATGAACGGGATTGTGCCCTCCGTCCATTCGCTCCATGCAAAGCACTTGCCCGCAAAAATCGGCCATTTGGCCCTGATGTGACCATTTTCGCAACGGATTTCCACGCAGTCCTGCGCAAGCCCAACCCCGAGGCGGGCCGCTAGGCGAGCTGCCAGATCCTTGCCGTTCACTGAAGCAGGGAGAATGACCACGCTCGGATCGCACTGCTTGAGCATGGCTGCCGAGACGGTCACGTAGGTTTCGGTGAGATAATGCTCCAGTGCCGGGTCATCCGTCACATAAACCGTCTCCACCCCATAGTCTCCCAATTCGGAGGCCTTTTCCGTTACCCCCGCGCCGATGACGATGGCACACAGGTGCGCACCCAGGGCATCGGCAACTCGTCGGCCCTCGCTGGCAGCCTCGAAGGAAACCCGGCGGAACTTGCCCTCGCGGAATTCAGTGACAACACATACACACTTGGCCATGGCTTGCTCCTTCTCCTAGATCACCTTCGCTTCTTCATGCAGAGCTCGAATCAACTCCTTCGCTTTGCCCCAAACATCGAGCTCGCCGTTGATGATGCGGCCGGAGGCCCTCTGCAGCGGGGGTTCCAGCGCTGTGATGAGAATCTTGGCGGAGTTCCGGCCATATTCGGCGGGATCGAGCCCGATATCACTCAAAGACTTGATAACGAAAGGCTTTTTCTTGGCTTTCATGATCCCCGGCAAGGAAGCGTAGCGAGGATTCCAGATGGAATGCGACCCTCCGAAGGTAACCAGCACCGGCAATGGTGCCTCGAGGGTGACCATGCCGCCTTCAATGGGGCGTTCAATGGCCACTTTGGTCCCGTCCGACTGAAGCTTCACCGCCAGGGCCAGGTGAGGCCAGCCCAGCAACTCTGCCATCATGGCGCCCCGCTGAGCCTGATCGTAGTCTACTGCCCGAGCGCCACAGCAGACGATGTCGGGATTGAGGTCCCGAACGACCGTTGCCAGCGCCTTCAAGGCCCCGAGCAGATCGCCGTCGGCGAGGAGATGGTCGTCGATGAGAACGGCATCGTCCGCCCCCATTGCCAGGCCGGTGCGAATCGCTTCCACCACCCGCTGCGGCCCGTAGCTCACCAGCGAGACCTTGCCCCCATGCTGCTCTCGCAAACGCAAGGCGGCCTCCAGGGCGAACTCGTCATAGGGATTGATGATCCATTTGAGATCGTCGGTAACGATGGATTTGCCATTACTGGCGATGCGGATGACGGATTCCGTGTCTGGGGTTTGCTTGAGCATCACCACAATATTCATGGCTACCCTCCCTTTCTCTGATATTCCCCTCCCAGTATTTATTCGGATTCAAGAATGGTGCAGCCTCGCTGCCGAAAGTGAACCCCGCTTTCCTTCGAGGAAAAATCCTTAGCATAACAGGCTTCGCCGATACAAGCGGAAACACCGGCGAGCTGGAAAAAGAGGCGGACTCAATGCCGGAAGGCGTCCCCCCAGTGTTCGCTCAAGGATCGAGCGAATGTCTCTTCAGACATTCAGCACAGTGCCCTTGCACCAGCACCTGCTGACTCAAGACCTTGAAACCGTTTCTCGCCTGCGGTGACAGTTTTATCTCCGGCAGGGGCTCATTGACATCCTGCAAGGATTTGCACTTCAGACATATCATATGGATATGAGGAGTGGTGGCGGCATCATAGCGGGCTACCTCAGTCAGTGGGCTCACCTTCTGGATCAGGCCGACCTCCTCGAAACGTTCCAGGGTCTTGTAAACCGTGCCCAGCGAAATCGTCGGAAAGCGTTTCCGCACCTGCTGAAACACCACCTCGGCGCTGGGATGATCCTTGGAGTAATAGAGCGTCTGGTAGACCGCAAGGCGTTGATAGGTAACCTGCAAGCCGCATCTTCTGAGTAGCACGATAAAGTCCCTGTCTTCCATCACCTCCATACCGCAATCTCCTTCCGATGGGCCGTCTCCATGGATGGCAGGGCCGCCTGCGACTTCGGCATTCCGTCGCGATACTACCCGGCCTTCCGGCCACTCGGCAAGTCCCTTTCACTCGGTGGTCACGATTCCCCGGCCAGCCATGACTTCCTCCGGCAGCCCCGATTTTTGTAGTTTCTTCAAGTAGATTATCAAAATGGAGAGCGCTGCCGGGGTCATCCCCGGAATTCTTGAAGCCTGTCCCAGGGAAAGCGGCCTGATTTCCAGCAGCTTCTGCCTGATTTCGTTGGACAGCCCAGGGATTTTGTCATAGGCCAGTGTTTCCGGCATCATGACCTGTTCGAGCTTTTTGAATTTCATCACATCCGCATCCTGGCGCCGCAGATAGCCTTCGTATTTGCACTCGACTTCCACCTGCTGACTCACCTCCTGCGGCAAGGGCGCGGGTGGAGGGGAAAGGGTAGCAATGTCGTTGTAGGAAATCTCAGGACGCTTCAGCAGTCGATCCAGGGAAACCGGCTCGCCGACCAACGCCGAACCCCTCGCCAGGAGGAGCTCATTGACCGCCTTGGAGGGCGGCGCCGTGGTATGGCGCAGACGCTTGAGTTCAGCCGCCATCGCCTGCCTGCGCTCAAGCAGTTCCCGGTAGGCGGCATCGGTTTGCAGGCCCAGCGCGTGGCCTTTTTCGAGCAGGCGCAGATCGGCGTTATCTTCCCGCAAAAGCAGCCGATATTCGGCCCGGGAGGTGAATATCCGGTAGGGCTCGTTGGTCCCCCGGGTGACCAGATCATCTACCAGCACCGCCATGTAGGCTTCCGAGCGATCAAGCAGGAAAGGCGGTTCCTTGCGGATCCTCAGAGCGGCATTGATCCCGGCCCAGAGTCCCTGTGCGGCAGCTTCCTCATACCCCGAGGTACCGTTGATTTGGCCGGCCAGGTAGAGTCCCTGAATCAGCTTGGTTTCGAGGGTGGGGCTGAGCTGAGTCGGGTGGACGAAATCATATTCAATGGCGTAGGCAGGCCTCATGACCTCGGCTGCTTCGAGCCCGGGGATAGACCGGATAAGCTGCAGCTGGATTTCATAAGGGAGCGAGTTGCCTGTTCCGCTGGCATAGATTTCTTCCGTTTCGAGCCCCTCGGGTTCGAGGATGATCTGGTGGAACTCCCGATGCGGAAACTTCATCACCTTGTCTTCCAGAGATGGGCAGTACCGGGCGGATACCCCGGTAATGGTGCCATTGTAGAGAGGAGACAGGTGAATATGGCGGCGAATCAGCTCATGAGTGCGGTCATGAGTCTTGCCGATAAAACACGAAATCTGCGGCAGTACGATGCCGTCGGTGCCCAAGGAGAATGGTCGCGGTTGGGGGTCGCCTTCCTGTTCGCGGAACTGGTGGAAATCGATACTGCGCCGGCGAATGCGTGCGGGCGTCCCGGTCTTCATTCGGCCCAGAGCAAAACCCAGATCCCGCAATTGGTATGCCAGTTGATTGGAAGGAAATTCGCCGGCCCTGCCGGCAGGAATTCGTGCTTGCCCGATGTGGACCAGACCGTGCAGGAAGGTTCCCGTTGCGAGAATCACGGCCGATGCCTCGAAGCAGACCCCGAGTTGATCGATAACCCCCACCACCCGTCCGTTTTCAATCACTAGGGATTCCGCCAGCGACTGCTTCAACTCGAGCCGTTCCTGGGCCTCCAGGCAACGCTTCATGAGGTTGCGATAGCGCACCTTGTCATTCTGAGTGCGCGTGCCCCTCACGGCTGGTCCTTTCTTGGTGTTAAGCCGGCGAAACTGGATTGCGGTCCGATCCGTAACCCGTGCCATCTCTCCGCCCAAGGCATCGATCTCCTTGACGAGATGGCCCTTCCCGATTCCACCGATGGAAGGGGAGCAGGGCATGTGGGCTACGGTATCCAGGTAGATGGCAAGAAGCAGAGTGCGGCAGCCCATCCGGGCAGCGGCGAGGGCTGCTTCACAGCCGGCATGTCCCGCCCCCACCACAATGATGTCATACTTCGTGGTCATCTGCTCGATCCCCCCCCCCGCAATCTGGCGCGACTCCGGTCGGCCCTGCCACTCTGCAAAAGCCAACGCCAAAAAATCATCTCAAATCCCGGTTTCCGATTTGTACCGGAATGGCTGCAATGGTGAAGATCACATGATATCATTGGTTGGGAGAGACTTCGAGTGAATCGCAGGGAATATTCTTGTCGCCAATGGCGGCAGCGAAAGCGGGCCTGAAGGCTTACTGGCGCTGAGAAGACTACGATTCGATCCTTTCAGGGGACATCAAACCAGGATGGATTCTGGTTCCAGACCCATGGGCTGACGAGATGCAGGCAACCCGACGATATCGCGACTACAATTCTTATCTCCGGGGACTTTTTGGCTGTCGCGTCCAGAAGATCAGCGTTGACGCGGGACTATCGTGTCCCAATCGGGATGGTGCCATCGGCACCGGCGGGTGTGGGTACTGCAACGAGCGTGGTTCAGGAACCGGCGTTGCGCAACAGGGGCTGAGCATCAGGGAGCAGCTCGAACGGGGCAGGACGAGTCTGGCCCGGCGCTATCGGGCCAGGAAATTCCTTGCCTATTTTCAATCCTACAGCAACACGTATGGTTCGCTCACCGTCCTGCAGGCACTCTATCAGGAGGCTCTTGGCGTAGCGGACGTGGTGGGTCTGAGTATCGGTACCCGCCCGGATTGTGTGGCGGACGAGGTGCTCGATTATCTCGCGGGGCTCTCCAGGGACTACCTCATCTGGCTTGAGTATGGCCTGCAGTCCGCCCATGATACCACCCTTGCCCGCATCAACCGGGGTCATACGGTCAGCGCCTTTGCGGATGCCGTTCGGCGGACCCGCTCCCGAAATCTTCCCATATGTGCTCACGTGATTCTCGGGCTGCCCGGGGAGAGTCGGCGGGATATGATGGCTACCGCTCGTTTTCTTGCCGGCCAGGAGATCCAGGGGGTGAAAATTCATCTCTTATACATCGTCCGGGGAACGATGATGGAGCGGTGGTACCAGGCGGGGCTCCTGCGGTGCCTTGGGGCTGAGGAATACCCGTCGCTGGTGGCAGAATTCCTGACCTACCTCCCGGCCGAGATGGTCATCCAGCGCCTTACGGGAGACCCGCACCCGGCGGAGCTGGTTGCACCGAAGTGGGCCCTGGCAAAACAACAGAATCTCAAGGCAATTCACGATTATATGGATCGCCACGGGCTCTACCAGGGTAAGCACGTGCGGCCCGCAGATGCTTTCTGATCATTGCCTGCTGCTGCCTGGCAGGCCTCAAGCTTGATTGACACATTGGTGAGACTCAGTTAAATATGACCTTGCCTCCCAAGCGGGGGTGAGCGTCTTTTCCGAAGTTACTGCACGGGTATTCCGCTCGGTGAACCTGAACCAGCTTGGACGTAGCTTCTTAGGAGACTACAATGGGTGAGGAAATGAGGACCTTCGAACATCGCCGACCCGTTCGCGAACGCAATTCGCAAAGGGGTTTTACGCTCATCGAGCTGCTGATCGTTATGATCATTCTCGGGCTCCTGGCGGCCTTGGTGGCCCCGAAAATGTTCCAGAAGGTGGGTACCTCCAAACAAAAGGCAGCAAAGGCGCAGATTTCCATGATCGGGACCGCGCTCGATGCCCTTCGCCTGGATGTTGGCGGGTATCCCAGCAGTGAGGCGGGTCTCGAAGCACTGCGCAAAAACCCTGGCCTCGGGGGATGGGACGGACCTTACCTCTCTAAAGATGTGCCCAAAGATCCCTGGGGAAACCCCTATGTTTACCGTGCACCGGGGGACCATGGTGACTATGATCTCTACTCTCTCGGGGCCGACGGTCAAGAAGGGGGAGAAGGGGAGAATGCAGACGTCCTCGGGTGGGAGTAGGTGCTGTCTGAAATGAGCTTGTGGCTGCCTGGCCGATCCGTCACCTTTGTTTTATCTTGACCTTTTTCCTGAGAAGTGATCATAGAGAACGCTTCTCTATTATGGTAACGGGTTTCTTGAGCGAGAGTGGCGGAACTGGTAGACGCACTGGACTTAGGATCCAGCCCTGGTGACAGGATGGGGGTTCAATTCCCCCCTCTCGCACCATCTACACCCCGGTTCTTGTTAACGGCTGAGCACTGACAGAAAGGTTTATGAACGTGGAAATGAACGTTTCCGTTGTCGATCTGAGTGCAAATCAGAAGAAACTGCAGGTGCAGATTCCGGCTTTGCGGGTGCAGGATGAACTGGACAGGAGGTATCGGGACTTGGCGAAGAACATTCGCATCAAGGGTTTCAGACCCGGCAAGGTGCCGCGCCATATCATCAAGTCCTACTACGGAAAAACCATCGAGGACGAACTTTCCTCTCAGTTCATCCAGGAATCCTATCAGGACGCTCTGAGCGAAGCCAGCCTGAAGCCGCTGGTGGAAGCGGACGTCAGCGAGATGCGGTTCGAAGACGACGGGACCTTTAGCTACAGCGCCCTGGTGGATGTTGCTCCGCCGTTCCAACTGGAAGACTATCGAGGCCTTGCCCTTCAGCGTGCTTCGGTGGAAGTCGGAACAGAACAATTTGAGGCGGAACTGGAAAGAATCCGCCAGCAGCATGCGCAATTGCGGACGCTGGAAAGCGACAGACCGGTCGCCGCAGGTGATATCGTCCTGGTCGATATTGTGCCGACTATCGATGGGGTGATTTTCGAGAAGGGGAAACAGGACGATTACATGGTGGAAGTGGGGAAGCAGACGCTCCATCCCGACTTTGATCAGCACCTTATTGGACAATGCTCGGGAGCGCAGGTCGCCTTTGAGCTGGAATTCCCGGCAGATGCCCCCAATCGGGAGATTGCCGGAAAGCAGGTTCACTTCGAGGTCACCATTCGGGACATCAAAGAACGGATCGTCCCGGAACTCAACGATGATTTTGCCAAGGAAGTTGGGCATTTTCATGGACTTGACGACCTGAAGCAGGCGATCCGCGAGATGTTGCTCAAGCGGGCCACCGACCAAGCGGCGGCAGCAATCCGCGAGCAGATCATGGAGCAGCTCCTGGACAAAGTCACGTTCGAACTCTCTTCCAAGGTTATAGAGCGGGAAGTCGATCGGATGGTCAGCCTGTTTCGCCATCAATTTGAGAGCCAGGGCCTGAAGGTTGACTACAGCAAGCTTGACACTCCGGAGATTCGTGCCAGCTACCGCCCTCAGGCGGAACGCAACATCCGCTGGCGGATCATCTGCAATTATATCGCCGAGCGGGAACAGCTCGTCCTGACTGACGAGGAAATGAACGCGATTTACCAGGATGTAGCCCGCGTCGCCCGGATGGATCTTGAGACGGTCAAACGGGACTATGCCGACAATTACCTGGTGCTGCAGGCGAGAGAACGCAGGATGCAGGACAAGGTCCTGAAGCTGCTGGAAGACTCGGCTATTTCCGCGGAACCAGCCTTGGATGAGAAAACCCCGGATCAGGAGTAAGGCATGTCCCTCATTCCCATTGTCATTGAACAGAGTAGCAGAGGAGAACGAGCATTCGATATCTACTCGCGGCTGTTGCGCGACCGCATCATTTTCCTGGGAACGGCGATCACCGATGAGTTGGCCAACCTGATCATCGCCCAGATGCTCTTTCTCGAATCGGAAGATCCTGACAAGGACATTCATTTCTACATCAATTCGCCGGGCGGTCTGGTCACCGCGGGACTGGCCGTCTATGATACCATGCAATACATCAAGCCCGACGTGTCGACGCTGTGCATGGGGCAAGCCGCCAGCATGGCGGCGGTGCTGCTGGCGGCCGGAGTCAAGGGGAAACGTTTTGCCCTTCCTCATGTGCGCATCATGCTCCATCAGCCCATGGGCGGGTTTCAGGGGCAGGCCACCGACGTTGACATTCAGGCTCGTGAAATCCTGCGCCTCCGCGAGGAGTTGAATTGCATTCTGGTGGAACATACCGGGCGCGATGTGGAGCAGATTCAGCGGGACACCGACCGGGATTTTTACATGTCGGGCTACCAGGCCCAGGAATACGGCATGGTCGATGAGGTCATTACCAGCAGGGCTCTTGTACGCGCTTCCTCCGACAAATAACGTATCTCACTCCGCTCTCTCAGGGTTGCGTGACCACTGCCTCACTCCTGCAGGCTGGTGCTGATCGGGAAAGCCTCTTCCTGATCGAAGCTCTGCCAGCCACTGAGCGGGAGGGCAGAGCTCTGCGCGATCGCTCATGACGGGTACGGTCTCTGTCAGCTGAGTACCGCCCCACAGGAATGGATGTCCACCCTCCTTTCGTCATCCCGGCTGAAGCCCATATCCGGGCAATTTGCCGATCCCGGCCATCAGCATTCCGGAATGGCGTCCGGGGATAATGGCCTGTTTATTCTGTGGAGCGGTGCTGAACGACGACCTTTGGTGGGCATCGTTCCGCTTTCTTTTCCCGGATTTGTGATCTCCGCGCGATTCAATGGGGCAAGAGCCGGTGGGTGAGGATCATGCCGGTAACGGGTTTCATCGGGCAACTAACCGAGTCGCCTCCTTAAAAGCATTTTGGGGGTGGCTAGCCGCGGGCATTGTGTTTATAATAGAGGCACTCACTGCGCTGTAAGGACGATCTGGATACACCGGCTGAGGTGATCCTGGAAAATAGCAGGTGCGAGGTTTTGAGTGGTCGAGGAGGACCTGAATGGCTCGGAAACGGGATGATCGAAGTGGTGAATTGAGATGTTCATTTTGCGGCAAGAGTCAGGACGAAGTCAAGAAACTGATTGCCGGTCCTACGGTTTACATCTGCGATGAGTGTGTCGAGCTCTGCAACGACATAATCGCCGAGGAGTATGAAAGGGAAGAATCGGTCCGAGCGACCAAAATTCCCAAACCGGTCGAGATCAAATGCATTCTCGATCAGTATGTGGTCGGGCAGGACCGGGCCAAAAAGATTCTGTCGGTAGCGGTTCACAATCATTATAAGCGGATTGAGCTGAAGCTTGACAAGAATGATGTCGAACTCCAAAAGAGCAACATCCTGATGATCGGTCCTACCGGCTCAGGCAAGACCCTGCTGGCTCAGACTCTCGCCCGCATCCTCAATGTGCCTTTCACCATCGCCGATGCCACCACCCTGACGGAGGCGGGATATGTGGGTGAGGATGTGGAAAACATCCTGGTGAGCCTCATCCAGGCTGCGGACTATGACATCGAAAAAGCCTCGCGCGGCATTGTCTATATTGACGAAATTGACAAGATCGCAAAGAAATCCGACAGCCCATCCATCACTCGGGATGTCTCCGGGGAGGGTGTACAGCAGGCTCTGCTCAAGATCCTGGAAGGCACTGTCGCCAATGTGCCCCCCAAAGGTGGCAGGAAGCATCCGCAACAGGAGTTCATCAAGATCGACACCACCAATATTCTTTTCATTGTGGGAGGTGCCTTCAATTATCTTGAGAACATCATCCATTCCCGGATCGGTGTAAAGGGACTGGGATTCGCCGCCGAAATCCGCAGCAGGGACGATCGCAACATCGGAGAAATTCTGGCGCGGATTCAACCGGAGGACCTCATCAAGTATGGCATGATTCCAGAGTTCGTGGGACGTCTGCCGGTTATCGCCACCCTCAACGAGCTCACCGAGAGCGAACTGGTCAGCATTCTGACCGAACCGAGGAATGCTCTGGTCAAGCAATACACGAAGCTTTTTGAGCTCGAGGAGGTGCGCCTGCGATTCACCGACGGCGCGCTCCGAACGATTGCCAAGGATGCGCTCAAGCGCAAATCCGGCGCTCGCGGGTTGCGCTCCATCATGGAAAATATCATGCTCGATATCATGTACGACCTGCCTTCCCAACCGGAAATCGAGGAGTGCATTGTGAACGAAGATGTGGTCCTCAAGGGAGCAACTCCCCTCCTGCTGTATCGTGGGCAGGATCAGGAGTCGGCCTGAGTGTGGGTTGTATCGGTAACACAGCCCGGCGCCCCGGTGCAGATGGTTTGCGAACCGCCCCTTCCCGGGCTTCGAACGGGTGAAGGTGCCGAATGGTCCAGAAGGGTGATTGATTCAACTCATGACTCGTTGCAGGAGCGCAGCAGAGCAGAGTGCGCCGCATCCTGTCCAAGATGAAGAGTGCTTAAGAACTATGTTCAGAATAAACTGCAACCGGAATGATCAACTTGGTGCAGCAGCCTTTTTTGTTATGCCCCTGCTGCCCTTGAGAGACATAGTCGTTTTTCCGCAGATGGTCGTGCCTCTGTTCGTGGGGCGGGATAAGTCGGTGAATGCCTTAGAGAAAGCGATGCATTCCGACAAGAAGATCTTCCTTTCCGCCCAGACCAAAGCAAAAACCGACAATCCCACTGAATCGGATATCTACCGTCTCGGCACGGTCGCCAATATTTTGCAAATCCTGCGCCTGCCGGACGGCACGGTCAAGGTCCTGGTCGAGGGCGATTCCCGCGCGCGCGTCATGAACTTCATTGCCCACGCCGACTACTTTCTGGTCCAACTGGAACCGATAGAAGAATCGGGCGGCGACAGCCTCGAAATCGAAGCCCTGCGACGGGGTATCTGCTCTTCCTTTGAAGCTTACGCCAAGCACAACAAGAAGATCACCCAGGAGGTCATGGAGAACGTGGTCGCGATCGAAGACCCGTCGCGGCTCGCCGACACGATCGCGTCCTATATGCCTTTCAAGCTCGAAGTGAAGCAGGATCTGCTCGAAACCCTCGACGTGGCCAAGCGGCTGGAAGGGCTTTTCGGTCACATCCGCGCCGAGATCGAGATCATCCAGACCGAAGAGCGCATCAAAGGCCGCGTCAAGAAGCAGATGGAAAAGACCCAGCGTGATTATTACCTCACCGAACAGATGCGTGCCATCCAGAAGGAAATGGGCGAAAAGGATGACTTCAAGTCCGAACTGGAAGAGCTCGAAAAACGCATCAAGCGCAAGCGGTTGAGCCACGAGGCTGCTGCCAAGGTTCGGGCTGAGTTCAAGAAATTGAAGCTGATGTCACCCATGAGTGCGGAAGCGACGGTTGTCCGGAATTACATCGACTGGATTCTTTCGCTGCCCTGGTTTGAAAAGACCAAAGACAAGATCGATATCGACGAGTCGGCGCGCATCCTGGATGAGGACCATTACGGGCTGGAAAAACCCAAGGAGCGGATCCTTGAATACCTTGCGGTTCAGGCCCTGGTGAAGAAGATGAAAGGCCCCATCCTCTGTTTCGTGGGACCGCCCGGAGTCGGCAAGACGTCCCTGGCGCGATCCATTGCCCGCTCCATGAACCGAAACTTCATCCGGATTTCCCTGGGCGGCGTGCGTGATGAAGCAGAAATTCGAGGGCATCGGCGCACCTACATCGGGGCGCTGCCCGGAAAGATCATCCAGGGCCTGAAGAAGGGGAAGAGCAATAATCCGGTCTTCTGCCTCGATGAAGTCGATAAGATGAGTACGGACTTCCGCGGAGATCCCTCGGCGGCGCTCCTCGAGGTGTTGGATCCCGAGCAGAATTTCGCGTTCAATGACCATTATATCGACCTCGACTACGATCTGTCCGAAGTCTTTTTCATCACCACCGCCAACAATCTCCACGCCATTCCGCCGCCGCTGCGAGATCGCATGGAGATCATTCAAATGGCCGGCTACACCGAATTCGACAAGGTCAACATCGCCAGGAATTTCCTGGTAGCAAAGCAGGGTAAGGCAAACGGGCTCATCCCGGAGAACGTCACCTTCTCCGAAGACATCCTGTTCTACATCATCCGCCACTATACCAAGGAAGCCGGAGTGCGCAACCTGGAACGGGAGATCGCGACGGTCTGTCGGAAGGTTGCCAAGGAAGTGGTGCGCAAAGGACGGGAAACCAGCATCGACCTGACAGAAGAATTAGTCCAGGAGTACCTCGGGGTTTCCAAATTCAGGTTCGGGCGGGCCGAGGAAAAGGACGAAATCGGGCTGGCCATGGGACTTGCCTGGACCGAGTTCGGGGGAGACATTCTGGGCATTGAAACCGTGGTCATGCCGGGCAAAGGAAAAATCATCATCACCGGGAAACTGGGCGAGGTCATGAAGGAATCCGCTCAGGCGGCCCTCAGCTACGTTCGCTCCCGCGCGGCGCAGCTGGGAATCGAACCTGATTTTTATCAGAAATTCGACATCCATGTGCACGTTCCGGAGGGAGGCATACCCAAAGACGGTCCCTCGGCGGGAATCACCATGGCCACCTCTATTGTGTCGGCCCTGACCCGTATTCCGGCCAGGAGCGAATTGGCCATGACCGGTGAAATCACCCTGCGCGGCCGGGTCCTGCCCATTGGCGGTCTGAAGGAGAAGATCCTGGCGGCCCATCGCGGCTTGTTGAAAAAGGTATTGATTCCCAGGGAGAATGCCAAGGATCTGAAAGAAATCCCGGAAAAGATCCTTCAGGAAATCGAGGTGGAACTGGTCGAACACATGGATGACGTGCTCCGCCAGGCCTTGGTCGTTAGCGAGGACACAGAGCTGTTCAAAGAATCCGCGTCGGCAGCACCGCAGCCGGTCATCTTTCCCACCGGCGATGCTGCGCCGGATGAGATAAGCAGGCACTAGGGACTTGTCCGAGGACACCCATTGAGCCTTCACCCCCTCCGCGTCCTTTCCCCAACCGCGATTCTTGGGTACGGCTTTCCCGAGGCGTCGTTCCGGAACGGCTTGAAGAAGCAACCGGATCTCATCGGTGTGGATGCCGGCAGCACGGATCCCGGCCCCTACTATCTGGGGGCCGGCAAATCCTTTACCACGCGACCGGCCGTCAAGCGTGACCTGGAATTCATTCTCACGGGCGCCATGGCGCTTTCAATCCCCTGTATCATAGGGACTGCCGGAGGTGCGGGGGCCCGTGAGCATGTCCGGTGGACCGAAGCGATCATCACCGAAATCGCACGGGAGCAGGGCCTCCGGTTTCGGATGGGGGTCATCAGGGCGGATGTGAGCAAGGATCTGGTGCTGAGGGCAATGCAGGAGGGAAGGGTGCGTCCTCTTTCGCCGGCGCCGGAGCTCACCGCGGACGAGGTCGCAGCGACTGTCCGAATCGTTGCCCAGATGGGACCTGAACCCGTCATTACAGCTCTCGAGAATGGTTGCCAGGTGGTGCTTTGCGGCCGATGCTACGACCCGGTAGCCTTTGCCGCCCCGGCGATTCAACGCGGCTATGATGTTGGCCTGGCCCTTCATTTGGGGAAGATTCTGGAATGCGCTGCCATTGCGGCTACGCCCGGCAGCGGGTCCGACTGTGTCCTGGGTACGCTCTTCGATGACTGCTTTGAATTGGAATCGTTGAATCCGCAGCGCCGGTTCACCCGGATTTCCACTGCGGCACACACCCTGTACGAAAAAACCGATCCCTACCGCCTGCCCGGTCCCGGCGGAACCCTCGACCTCAGCCCGGCACGATTCGAGGTGATCGAGGGGGGACGGGTTCGCGTTTCCGGTACCCGCTTCGAGCCGGCGGTGCCTTACACGTTGAAGCTTGAAGGAGTGAAGCGTGCCGGCTTTCGCACCATCTCCCTTGCCGGCATTGCCGACCCGGTCCTCATCGGTTGTCTCGATGCCGTCCTCGACGAGGTGAAGGAGCGAGTCCAGGAAGGGATTGAGAGCAATGGCCGGGTACTCTTCCATGTCTATGGCAGAAACCAGGTCCTGAGATCAGCAACCGCGTTCGAGGATGCTCCGACGCACGATCTCGGGGTGGTCATGGAAGCCGTTGCCGACGACCAGGAAACGGCCAATGCGATCTGTTCCTACATCCGAAGCACCCTCCTGCATTTCGGGTATCCGGGCAGAATTGCGACCGCCGGCAATCTGGCCCTGCTCTACAGCCCCTCCGACATTCCCTGCGGCGAAGTCTTCGAGTTCAATATCTATCACCTGCTGGAAGTGGCTGATCCCGAGAGCCTTTTCCCCATCGAAGTGCGCGAGGTGGGTGCGTGAAAAGGGTGGCCCTGACCGAACTGGCGGCCGTCATCCGCAGCAAGAACGCGGGACCCTATGAGCTCACGCTCGATATCCTGTTCAAGGACGTGGAAGATTACCTTTTTCTGAAACAGATCAACTTTTTCACCAGAGAGCTCTTTGCGGATCTGTATCATGTCCCGACCGCCAGAATCATCACCCTTGTCTATTTTGACCCGGCGGCGGCGGTCAAGTGCACCATGGTGCGGGCGGTGGTTTCCGGCGCCATTGGGGATACCGATATCTATGGAGCTCAGCAGCACACCCCTCTTCTGACCATTCAAGTCCCGGCCCGGGAGGCCTGAGGATCTGTCTGTTTTCATAAATTTATGTTTTTCTTGACTTTTGTGAACCACACCCTTTAAATGCATATTTTCGTGAGAGAATCGGCGGTCGGCATCAGAGCGAGGATACTTTAATGCAAGCCATCCAGGCCATAAGAGGCATGAACGACATTCTGCCCGATCAGAGCGAATGGTGGCAGAAGGTTGAGGAGACGGCTCGAACCGTCTTGACGTGTTTTGGGTACCGGGAAATCCGGACGCCCGTGGTTGAGAAGCTGGACCTTTTTGCGCGCAGCATTGGTGAGAGCACCGATATCGTCGAGAAGGAAATGTACGCCTTTCCCGACCGCAAAGGGGAGCTACTTGCCCTGCGACCCGAGGCTACGGCGTCGGTGGTGCGGGCGTTCATCCAGCACAATCTGCAGGCGGACAGCCTGGCGCGGAAATTCTACAGCATCGGTCCCATGTTCCGTCATGAACGGCCGCAGAAAGGAAGATACCGCCAGTTCCATCAGATCGATGCCGAGGCTTTCGGGGTGGACGACCCGATGCTGGATGCCGAAGTCATGTACATGCTCCGGCTCTTTCTCGAATGCCTGGGACTGACGGGGGTCGTTCTCCATATCAACTCCCTTGGGTGTCGCGAGTGCCGCCAAGACTACCGTCAAGTCTTGCAGGATCTTCTCCAGCGGAACGCTCCCGAACTCTGTCCCGACTGCCAGCGGCGTTGCGCGACCAATCCGCTGCGGGTGTTCGACTGCAAAGTCGAGCACTGCCAGGCTCTGCTCGCAGCGGCTCCCGTCCTGCTACCCTCGATTTGCGCCCGGTGTGCGGCTCATTTCGAGCGCGTGAAGGCCTATCTCGAGCTGCTCGACACGGCCTATGTGGTCGATCCGCACATGGTGAGAGGACTCGACTACTATATGCGGACCACCTTCGAGGTCATTACCGACCGCCTGGGGGCACAGAGTGCGGTTGGAGGCGGCGGACGGTATAACGGTCTGGTACGCGACCTGGGTGGCCCCGATTTGCCGGGCATCGGCTTCGCCATCGGGATGGAGCGCCTGATTCTGCTGTTGCAGCAGGAGCAGAATCAGGCTCAGGCGCAGAGGCCTCCCAGGGTTTTTGTGGCGGCACTGGGCGAGGCTGCGCGCCGCGAGGGCTTTCTGCTGACGCAGCAACTTCGTCGGCGGGGGCTCGAGGTTGAAAGCGATTACGAAGGGGCAAGCCTCAGAAGCCAGATGCGACGGGCGGACAAACTGGGTGCCAGACATGTGCTGATTCTTGGGGACGATGAAATCAGCCGTGGGGTGGTGCAGGTCCGTGATATGATCAACAAGACCCAAACGGTGGTGGAGATCGCGGCCGTGGGCTCGGAACTGGAAGCAGTCTACCGTCAGGGAACGACCGGGCCCTGCTCGGGTTAGAGGAGAGGGGAGAGAACGAATTGGACGAGCCGCAGGAAGCCTATCCTATTACCTCCATTTTGCTGGATTCATTGGGAGACTGGACCAAGAGCCACACGAATGGCAGCCTGAGGCACAGCAACCTCGGAGCCACTGTCACCCTTATGGGCTGGGTATTGCGCCGCCGCGACCACGGCGGCCTGATCTTTGTCGATCTGCGGGATCGCGAGGGGCTCACCCAGGTGGTGTTTGATCCCCAGTATGAGGCGCTGGCCCACGAGCGCGCTCATTCCCTGCGCAGTGAATTCGTCATTGCCGTTCGGGGCCGAGTGCGGGCTCGCCCGGACGGCATGACCAATCCCAATCTGGCAACGGGGGAGATTGAAGTGATCGTGAACGAGCTCAAAATCCTCAACTCGTCCAAAACTCCACCGTTTCAGCTGGAAGAGGAACTGGATGTCAGCGAAAACGTCCGACTGCGGTATCGCTATCTCGATCTTCGGCGGCAGAACATGTTCAACAATCTCATCCTGCGGCACCGGGCAGCCCAGCTTACCCGCCGCTACTTCGACGAGCAAGGCTTTGTGGAGGTGGAGACCCCGGTGCTCACCAAGAGCACGCCCGAAGGGGCCCGGGATTACCTGGTTCCCAGCCGTGTCAATCCAGGCAGGTTTTATGCGTTGCCCCAATCGCCCCAGATCTTCAAACAACTGCTCATGGTGGCTGGAGTGGAACGATACTTCCAGATCGTCAAGTGTTTTCGGGATGAAGATCTGAGGGCTGACCGTCAGCCTGAATTCACCCAGGTGGATCTGGAAATGTCCTTCATTGGAGAAGAACAGGTCTACGAGCTGATCGAAGGGTGGATCGCGCGCCTCTTCCAGGACCTGCTCGGGATTCCTCTGCAGCCACCCTTCCCGCGCATGAGTTACGCGGAGGCCATGGACCGGTTTGGGACCGATCGACCGGACACCCGGTTCGGCCTGGAACTGGTCGATATCAGCGATCTGATGGCGGCTTCCGAAGTGCGGGTTTTCCGCCAGGCCATCGAACGTGGTGGGTTGGTCAAAGTGCTGCGCCTGCCGGACGGAAATCACCTGTCCCGCAAGGAACTCGACGACTTGATCGAGTTCGTCAAGATCTTCGGTGCCCAGGGGATGGCCTGGATCAAGATCTTGCCCGATGGCTGGCAGTCGCCCATCGCCAAATTCTTCTCCGAAGACCTCCGCGCCCGCCTGGCCGAGCGACTCCACCTGGCCGCCAACGATCTCGTCTTCTTCATGGCGGACCAGGCCAGAATCGTCCACGCGGCCCTGGGAAATCTGAGAGTTCGACTCAGCCAGCAGCTTCGCTTGATCCCTGCGGATCGGTATAATTTTGTCTGGGTGACAGAATTTCCCCTGGTGGAATGGGATCACGACGAAAAGCGCTACACCTCGGTACATCATCCCTTCACCGCCCCCCTCGAAGGGGACCTGGAGCTCCTTGGCGTGGAACCCGAAAAGGTCCGCAGCCGGGCTTATGATCTGGTTTTGAACGGTACGGAAATCGGCGGTGGCAGCATCCGGATCCATCGCCAGGACATCCAGGAGCGGGTATTCGGGGTTCTCGGGATCACCCCGGACGACGCCCAACAGAAATTTGGCTTCCTGCTTGAAGCACTCCAGCACGGTGCCCCTCCCCATGGTGGGATTGCCTTCGGGTTCGACCGCCTGATCATGCTCCTGTGTGGCTGCAGTTCCATTCGCGACGTGATTGCCTTTCCCAAAACCCAAAAGGCGACCTGCCTCATGAGCGGCGCACCGAGTTCGGCGGAACTCAATCAGTTGCTGGAGCTCTGCCTCCGGGTGGAAGTCGACCGGAGGAGTTGAGTCGATGGCTCGCTGGAACAGCAGCAAACGGGTTCTGGAGCATGAGCACTCGCGGTACTGGCAGTACCGGCTGCTCGACGTGCCGGAACCAAACTTGGTGCGGGAAATTTTCCCCTATGATGAAGTGCCGCGGATCGATTTCGACCATAAGCTGTTGCCCATCGATCCGGCAGAAGACATGTTCATTACCGACACGACCTTCCGCGATGGGCAACAGGCTCGCCCGCCCTACAGCGCCAAACAGATTGAGGCCATTTTCGATTTCCTCCACCGCTTGGCGGGACCCAACGGCGTCATTCGCCAGTCGGAATTCTTCATCTACACCGAAAAGGACCGTAAAGCCCTCGAACTCTGCCTCGCCAAGGGCTGTCGCTACCCCGAGATCACCGCCTGGATTCGGGCGGTCGCTGAGGATCTCAAACTGGTCGTCGAGATGGGGCTGAAAGAAACCGGCATTCTGGCTTCTGTTTCGGACTATCACATCTTTCTCAAGCTCAGGAGCACCCGCCAGGCCGTTCTGGAAAAGTACCTGGCCATCGTGCGCGCCGCCCTGGACCGAGGAATCGTGCCCCGCTGCCATTTCGAAGACATCACCCGCGCCGATATCTATGGATTTTGCATCCCGTTTGCCATGGAACTCATGAGGCTGCGGGAAGAGAGCGGTATCGATATCAAGATTCGGCTCTGTGACACCCTCGGTTTCGGGGTGACCTATCCTGGCGCGGCGCTGCCCCGGAGTGTTCCCAAGCTGGTTCGGGCGTTCATCGATGATGCCGGGGTCCCCGGGCGATTGCTCGAATGGCACGGTCATAACGATTTCCACAAGGTGATCAGCAATGCCGTCACGGCCTGGCTGTACGGTTGCAGCGGGGTGAATGGCACCCTGCTGGGCTTCGGCGAACGGACGGGAAATGCGCCCATCGAGGGGCTGATCGTCGAGTACATCGGTCTTCGCGGCGATACCAGCGGCATCGATACCACCGCCATCACGGATATGGCGGAATACTTCAAGCAGGAGCTGTCCTATCGCATACCCCCCAATTACCCGTTTGTCGGTGAAGAATTCAATGCCACCCGGGCCGGCATTCATGTCGATGGGCTGGTGAAAGACGAAGAGATCTACAACATTTTCAACACGGAAAAGCTGCTCAAGCGGCCGATCAGCATCATCATTACCGACAAATCGGGGGTTGCCAGCATCGCCTATTGGGTCAATCTGCGCCTGGGCCTGGAAGAAGACCGCCGGTTGGACAAGCGGCATCCCGGCATTGCGAAAATCTACAAGCAGGTCATGCAGGAATACGAGCAGGGGCGGAACACCTCGATTTCCACCGAGGAACTGGAGCGCTGGGCGCGGCGCTATCTGCCCGAGTACTTTGTGAGCGAGTTCGACCTGCTCAAACAAAAGGCCTATGCCTTGGCCGCCCACCTGGTGGAGGAAGTCGTCGAAAGCGAGGCTATCCGGAGCATGGAGCCCATCTTGCAGGAAACCGTGCTCCAGGCCCTGTTGGATCTCAATCCCTTCATCCAATATCTCTACGTCACCGATCGCGAGGGCCGAAAGGTCACCCGCAATATCACCCACATCACCGACAAGGCCAAATACGAGAGTGCCCGAGTGGGCGAGGACCTTTCCGACCGTCCCTGGTTCATCGAGCCCATGAAGAACGGCAGGGTCCATGTCACGGACTTCTACAGCTCCCGGTATACGGGGGTGCTGTGCATCACTGTGTCGGCACCCATTACCAACGAACTGGGAGAAATCGTCGGCATCCTCGGTATTGACATCCGTTTTGAAGACCTTGCCAAAATGGAGAAGAATGGCAATGTGTAGATGTGAGTGAAAAGTGAAGGGTGATGCGGGGGTTGGATGTGCTTTGACCAGGGGCGACTGGTGACCTTGCCGTTCCTAAGGCGGGTGGGGATCGGCCTCGTGGTGGCGCTGGTGATGGTTGGATGCGGCAGGAAGGTCCCGTCGACCAAGCCATTCACGCCCTCCTCCGGCCTCCGCACCCAAATGCCCTACCAGATAAAAGGCGTTTGGTATTACCCTCTGCCCTCGGCCGAAGGCTATGTGGAGGAGGGGCTGGCGAGCTGGTACGGGACTGACTTCCATGGCAAACCAACCTCTTGTGGGGAACCCTATGACATGAATGCGATGACCGCCGCCCACAAAACCCTGCCCCTCGGCACCATGGTCAAGGTGACCAACAAGCGGAACGGCCGATCCATCATCCTGCGCGTCAATGATCGCGGCCCGTTTGTGGCCGGTCGTATCATCGACCTGTCCTGGCGAGCGGCGCAAGAACTGGGGTCAGCCACAGCCGGCCTCGCACCGGTGCGGGTGGAAGCGGTACAGGTGGCTTCCGCGCAGCGCCTTGCGGGCAACACCTACTGGCAAGTGGCACCGGTTCCGTCGTTCCGCTACGGTCTGTTTGCCATCCAGATCGGGGCCTTCCGGGATCAGAACAATGCCAGTCGCCTGAAGGAAAGGATGCAGCCGGGCTATAACACCATTCAGATCCTCCCCTTTGCCGACCGAGACGGGTATGGCTATCGGGTCCAGGTCGGTTCTTTTCGAGACATTCTGGTCGCTCAAAAGGAAATGCAGCGTCTGCGCAGCACCGGTTTTGCCGACGCCTTTGTGGTGGCGATGCAGGGGGAGTGAGCAGGATGGTGCCGCTGATCGGGTATCCCTCTGACCAGGCTGAGTTCAAACTGAGACTCATCGCCTCCCGCAAAATGGGATCGGACCTGGCCTTGGTAAACCAGGTTCGGGAAATTCTGGAAGCGGTGAGAAGGCGGGGTGATGCGGCCCTGCTGGAGACTCACTCCCCGGCGCTTTCTCTGGTGCTGTCGACCACCCACCCCAGATATTCGGCCAGCCCGGAAGCGATGGGGAAGGAAACGATTTCGGGTACTTCGTAGTGATGCAGGGCACGAATACGGTTCTGGAGAGTGGGAACGAGGTCCGACCGGGTTTTCATGAGGAGCAGCCATTCCTCCTCATCGCAGACCTCTCCTTTCCAGCGATAGATTGAGCGGATCCGGGGAATGATCTGCGCACAGGCAACGAGTCTCTCTTCCACGAGAGTCCTGGCGATGGTCAATCCTTCTTCGTTGGTGGCAACGGTGGTCGTAACAAAGGACAGGTCGGTCATGTTATTCCTCTGCCGTGAGTGTTTGAAGAGAGCCCCTCATGCCGGATGAACTGTGCGCCGGGGGGATGCCGTCCATGCTGCCCGCAAGCTTCTTCGAAGGTCTGATCAAAGACATTTCGGTAGAAACCTGGGGCGAGTTCCTGAGGAGCAATCTTACCCTGAAGGCGGCCGTTTTGGAAGGTTTTACGGTTCCTGCCAACAAGTTGAATCGCATCCTGCGGCAGCCGCAGATTGTGGCCCGGCTGCAGCGACTCATCCATTCAGACGAAGCGCTGCTCAACGACATTCTGTTGCTCTGGGCCCAGGAACAGCTGCCCACGGTGGCTTTTCTGGAGATGCTCGACCGCGACTTTTTACTCGATAACTGGCAGAGCCTCAAGAACTTCATCGGTCCCGTGCGTTTCTTCGCTGCGCTCACGATCCTCGGCTATCGGGACGAGGCAGAGTTTCAGGAGCTGGTCGAGGAGGATTTCTGGGAGCGGCGGATTGAGAGCGAACTGCTGGTTCCCATTACCCCATTCTGGGCCTTGTGGCTTGAGTTTGTGCAGCAGTTTCCGCAGGCCGCGCACTGGCTGCCGCCCATCCAACCCGGCGAGGAAGGAGCTGCGGAAGACCGCCGCCATGGAGAGGCTCGCGGGCAGGCCAGACAGCTGCGGGAGCTCGAGGAGCGATGCACGAAGCTCCAAGCGAAGCTGAACAAGACCGAAGAGGAAAAACTGCAGCTGCAGCAGGAGCTGCTCCGGCATCGCAAGGAGCAGGAGGAACTCCGGGCAAAACTCGTCGAACAGGAAGAGCAGCAGGCCGAGCAACTACAGAAGGCAGTGGCGGAATTGCGCCGGGAGTGGTTCAAGCGCTATGAGCCGGTGGATGCCTTGGTGCTGGGGGAAGCCGACGGCTCGCTCGAATCGGTGTTGCGGCGAACGGAACAGGCGTTTGCGCTCCAGCGCCGGGCTGATGAGGAATACGGGCTGGTTGCGGCGGTTCGCCAGAAGCTGATCCAGGTGGACCTGTACCTCAGGGAAATCGAGCTCATCCATGCTGAATCCCTCGTTGTTCACGGTGCGGTGACCCGCTCGAAAGAGGCCCTCCTACAGGCTAAAGAACAGTTGCTCAAGCTGCCCGGCATCGACAAGGTGCTCCGATTCGAGCCGCCATCCTGCACCGTGACCGATCTGTCCCGGCAAATCCGACTCCTCGAGGCGCTCCCGGAGAATCTGCCCCGCGTGATGGAGCTTCACGCCCTCCTCGGACGACTTGCAGAGTTGGGATTGATCAGCGATCCGCAGGCCATCCTGGAGGATGTCGAACACAAGAAACGCCAAATCATGGAGCACCTCTATGCCCAATCCGAGGTGCGCCAGGATCGCTGGCCGGGACTCCGCCGCGCTGAAAACCTCGATGATCTGGTGAAAACCCGCGAAAGTAAGCGTTACGACCTTTTTGTGGACGGCTATAACATCCTTCTCACGGTGCATGGAAAGAATCAAGCGCCCGGGGCTGCAGTGCTGTCTACAGTCAGGGAGCGGTTCACCGCCGCGGTAGTGAGAAAGAGCCATCACTTCCGGAGGATCTATCTGGTTTTTGACGGGCAGCAGGAGTCACGAGACCGCCAGGGGAATACGGAGATCGTTTTTACCGACAAGAACCTGGGAACTACGGCGGATGCGTATATTATACAGACCGTCAGGAAGAGGAAAGACCGCCTGGTACTGATTGCGACGGCGGATCGGGAAATCATTGAAGCCATTGCGGATCGGATCTATGCCTTGGTGGACCCTTACCATTTTTATCTTTTCATGCATGACATGCCGTTTCCCGAGCTGATGTGAGTTGATGAGGATTGAACCATGAATCTGGACCATGTGAGCGAGTACCAGCGAGATCAGTGGGTGAGCTTCAAAGCCATCGAGCAGGCGTGCCGCCAGCTTACCGTCCTCCAGGGGCAGGAATTGCATGAAAGCTTGCGCACCTATCTCGAGTTCCGCGAGGCTTTGGCAGCCTTTCAGCAGCAGTATTTCGGAACCTTTTGCCGGGCCGCCTGCTTCGACAGCGGGGTTAGCGCCTGTTGCGGGTTCGAGAGTATCATCACGTTCTTTGCCGACCAGGTCCTCACCTATCTGCTTTCGACCCCGGACCAGGTGGCCGCGCTTTTCCGCAGGCTGGAACAACCGAA
>JAPXSS010000039.1:0-25393 GCA_033812955.1 Syntrophobacteraceae bacterium
ATGTTCTATGAAGAGAATTCATATGCAGTCTATTTCCTCAAAGCGGAAGGGGTTACCCGGCTGGATGTCTTGAGCTACATTTCCCATGGCATCTCCCAGGTGGGAAATCCCGACGAGGAATTCTCCAATCAACCGCTTCAGGCTCCGGGGCAGGAGGGAAAACAGGAACCCCGGAAGCCGGGTGCCCTCGAATCTTTCACAGTGAACCTGATCCGAAAGGCTGCTGACGGTCTGATCGACCCCCTCATCGGGCGTGAGGACGAAATTCTGCGAACGCTCCAGATCCTCGGGCGGCGCACTAAGAATAATCCCATCTTCGTGGGTGATCCCGGCGTCGGTAAAACCGCTATCGCCGAAGGGTTGGCCTTGAAGATCCATCGCCAGGAGGTGCCCGACGCTTTTCTCGGGGTGGAAATCTTCGCTCTCGACATGGGAGCGCTGCTCGCCGGCACCAAGTTCCGTGGTGATTTTGAGGCGCGTCTCAAAGGCGTGCTGATGGAGCTTAAGAAAAAACCGGGGGCGGTCCTTTTCATCGACGAGATTCATACGGTGGTGGGAGCTGGTGCTACCAGTGGCGGTTCCATGGATGCCTCGAACATCCTCAAACCGGCGCTGGTTGCCGGCGGGCTCCGCTGTATCGGGTCAACAACCTACGAGGAATACAAGAACCTGTTTGAAAAGGATCGCGCTCTCAGTCGGCGCTTTCAGAAGGTTGAAATCAATGAACCCACGGTTGCTGAAACCTATCGGATTCTCCAGGGTTTGAAACCCTACTACGAGCGGCACCATGAGCTCCGCTACGCCGACGCCGCCCTCCGGATGGCGGCGGAATTGGCGGCACGGCACATCAATGACCGCTATCTGCCCGACAAGGCAATTGACGTGATCGATGAGACGGGGGCGAGTCTGCGGCTGAAAAAGGACCGGCGGGTGCGGCGGGTGGTGGGGCCTAAGGACATCGAACAGGTGGTGGCCAGGATTGCCAGGATTCCCTCTCGGTCGATTTCCGCCTCCGATCAACTGCGCCTGCAATGTCTCGAACAGGATCTGAAAAACCAGGTGTTTGGGCAGGAGACGGCCATCGAAACTCTGGCCAAGGCGATCAAGCGGTCGAGGGCCGGGTTGCGACTGCCCGAAAAGCCCATTGGCTCGTTTCTGCTCATTGGCCCTACCGGGGTTGGCAAAACCGAGGTGGCCAGGCAGCTCGCCGGGATCCTGGGGGTTAATTTCCTGCGCTTCGATATGAGCGAATATATGGAAAAGCATACCGTCTCACGCTTGATTGGGGCGCCTCCGGGGTATATCGGTTTCGATCAGGGCGGGCTGCTGACGGATGCCATTCGCAAGCAGCCCCACACGGTGCTGCTCCTGGATGAAATCGAGAAGGCGCATCCGGACCTTTTCGGCATTCTGCTCCAGATCATGGATCACGCTACCCTGACCGACAATAATGGCAAGAAAGCCGATTTTCGTAATGTCGTCCTGCTGATGACCTCCAATGCCGGTGCTCGGGAGATGAGCAACCCCTCCATCGGTTTTTCCCAGAAGGAAGATGACCAGCGTACTGCCAAGGGCATGAAAGCCGTCGAAAGCCTTTTCAGTCCTGAATTCAGAAACCGCCTGGACGGTATTGTCCCGTTTAATGGACTCTCCCCCCAGATCATGGAGCGGATCGTCGATAAATTCATGGCCGAGATGGAAATCCAGTTGCTTGAAAAGCGGGTCCGGGTGACACTCAGCCCCGCGGCGCGGTTATGGCTGGCCGAGCGAGGCTATGATTCAAGCTTTGGCGCCCGTCCGTTGGGTCGGCTGATTCAGACCGAAATCAAGGATATGCTGGCGGATGAGATCCTCTTTGGGCGTCTGCGGCAAGGTGGGGTGGTGGCCATCCAGCGCCCCGAGGAAGGTTGCACCGCCGCCGATACGAGCCTGAAAACCGAAAATCTGTGCTTCATCGTGATGGAAGGGGCGGCGCCCCGGGCGCGCCCAACGACAACCGAGGAAACCGTGGCGGCGGCCTCCAATCCTTAACGGGTATAAGTACTGACCACGCGACCATGCCGGTTTTTTGCCTGACGGACAAACTCGTTTTTCCCCCTGTTCATTACGCCGACCCCGATGGTTTACTGGCCGTTGGGGGTGACCTTTCCCCGGAGCGGCTGCTCCTTGCTTACCAGCAGGGGATCTTCCCTTGGTACTCGGAGCACACTCTGCCCCTCTGGTGGTCGCCGGAGCCGCGCCTGGTGCTCTTCCCCGATGAATTGAAAATCTCAACGAGTCTCCAACGGGTGATCAAGAAGAACCGCTTCTGGGTGACCATGGATGAAACTTTCCTGGAAGTCATTCAACGATGTGCCACGGTCAAGCGCAGGGAGGGCAAGGGTACCTGGATTGTGCCGGAAATGGTCGAAGCCTATCATCGCTTGCACCGGCTTGGCTATGCCCATTCCGTCGAAAGCTGGCAGGACGGGGAATTGGTCGGCGGGTTGTATGGGGTTGTACTGGGGCGTGTCTTTTTTGGAGAATCCATGTTTGCCCTGAAAAGCGATGCTTCCAAGGTGGCCTTTGTGCACCTGGTGCAACTGCTCAAACAATGGCATTTTGCTCTGATTGACTGTCAGGTGCCGACTGCTCATCTGAAACGGTTCGGGGCGCGCGAGATTCCTCGCTATGATTTCCTCAGGCTCCTTTCAGCGGCATTCGAAGAAGCCGATCCTCGGCACCCCTGGTCACAAGTCCTGTCGATTCCGTCTATTCCTGCAAATTTCGCCTAGATTCCCGCTTGTCCACAATCCACAAGTCCTTTAAGGTGGCTCCGCTAGTGCAGTCTGCAATTATTGCAGTTATCGGAGGATGAAGCCGCCATGTTCTTGGGCGCTTCATCCAGGTCATTTTGACTATGATTCACAGACCTTAACGGAAAGGGAGAGAAGTTGTGGAAACCCAGATGCCAACCATCGGCAAAATATCTGCGGAGATCTTCGATCAAATCATTTTGCCACAGCTTGGAAAAAGACGTCCAGAGGTGTTGGTCGGGCCCCAGCACGGGGTGGACGTTGGGGTGGTGGACCTGGGCGGCGGGCAGGTCATGGTGACGACCACCGATCCCATTTTCGTAGTGCCTCCCTATGGATGGGAGCGCTCGGGCTGGTTTGCAGTGCATATCCTGGCCTCCGATGCCGTGACTTCGGGCCTCCCGCCCAAATACATCACCATGGATCTCAACCTGCCGCTGGCTGTCACTCGGGACCAGTTCGAGGCCCTCTGGAGGGTAATGCACCGGGAATGCGAGAAGCTCGGCATGGCCATGATCTCCGGTCATACCGGCCGCTACGAGGGGTGCGACTACCCGATGATTGGTGGTGCCACGATCATCTGTGTGGGACCGAAAGACCGATTTGTGACACCAGCAATGGCCAACGTGAATGACCTCATTGTGGTCACCAAGGGGGCGGCCATCGAAGCCGCAGGATTGTTTGCCGTAACGTTTCCGGAAAAAGTTGCCGCAAGGTATGGGAAGCCCTTTGCCGAAGAAGCGGAAAAGATCTTCTGGCAGATGTCGGTGGTTGAGGACGCGCTGACGGCAGTATCGGTTGGTGTTCGTGAAAACGGGGTGACTGCCATGCACGATGCCACAGAGTGTGGCATTTGGGGAGGGTTGTTCGAAATTGCTCAGGCCTCCAAGGTGGGGTTGGTCATTGAAAAGGACCAAATCATTGTGCAGGAGTCGGTGAGCAAGGTGTGCGACCTTTTCGGCATCGACCCCTATACCTCCATCAGTGAAGGGACGCTCATCGCCACCTGCCGTCCGCACAGGGTGAAAGAGCTTTTGACCCGGCTGGGAGATAAGGGTATTCCTGCGTCCGTTGTGGGAGAACTGACAGATGCCCGGGAGGGTCTTCACTATTATGAAGGCGGTCGCCAGCATGTGCTCCACCACCCGCGCGTGGACCCGTTTTGGGCCGCCTTTGGCAAGGCAGCCTCGGAACGGAGAGCGTGACGGCCTGAAAGTGGGTTCTGTTGTCAACCATCCATGAATGGCTGCGCGATCACCATTGTCTTCGGCAAGGGCTGGATGCGCCCCGCTTGGAGAACCTTCTGGAATTCATAGCTCACCGGGCGAAGCCAGGAGGGCTGATCGAGAGGGAAGAAGGAGCAGCATCTTCTGTGTCACCCTCCCGACAATACAATAGTGGCCAATCACGGGAGCGTCACGGCAAGATAGCCGGTCTTGCCGCTCTTATGATCAATGGCCAGGATGCTCACTGATTCGCCGGTCGGCATGGCTGCCAGGATGGCCGCCAGGTCCTCGGGGTCATCCACCCAGTCATCATCGACTTGGAGGATGAGGTCTCCTTTCCTGAATCCCAGTTTGTAAAAGGCGGTCTTAGAACCCACCTCCGTGACCGCAACCCCCTGGTCAGCTTCCAGGCTGTACTTCTCAATTTCTTTGGGGGTCAGGGAACGCACGGCGATGCCAAAACGGTCGCGCAGGGATGCGGAAAGAATCTTCCGCTGCTCCGCCTGACTGCCCACTTGAACCAGAAAGTGCTCCTTCTTGCCGTCCCGCAGGACGCCAATCTTGACCTCATCGCCAATGAGAGCGGTGGCCACATCATTACGGAATGTCCATGAATCCCGTACTTCTTTGTCCTGATAGGTGATAACCACATCCCCCTTTTTGATCCCGGCGCGGTCGGCCGGGCTTTCCTGAAATACCCCGGCTACCAGTACGCCCCTGCTGCTATAGAGCCCCAGCTTGGTCATCAGTTCCGGCGTAGCATCCTGGAGGGAAAGGCCGAGCCAGCCGCGCTCGACTCTTCCCTTGGCAATGAGGGCCTTGCTGACGTGCATTGCCATGTTGCTTGGAATGGCGAAGCCGATGCCTTCAGAACCGCCGGATTCCGAGGCGATGGCGGTATTGATGCCGATCACCTCCCCGTAGAGGTTGAGCAGCGGGCCACCGCTGTTGCCCGGATTGATAGCCGCATCAGTTTGCAGGAAATCCTGGTAACTGTTGGGATCTGTTATGCCCCGGCGGTGCTTGGCGCTGATGATCCCGTGAGTCACGGTTTGATCGAGGCCGCGGGGGTGACCGATTGCGATCACCCACTGCCCGACCTCGACCTTGTCAGAATCCCCAAAGGTGGTATGCGGGAGGGATTCGCTGACGAGGATTTGGATAACAGCCAGGTCGGTCTTGGCATCAGTGCCCACGAGACTCACCGTATTGCCGGAAAAAGAGCGTCCGTCCGCCAACATTACTTCGATCTTGCTGGCTCCGGCAACGAGATGGTTGTTGGTGAGAATATGACCCTTGGTGTCGACGATCACGCCGCTTCCCAGTCCGACGACTTCCTGCTTGGACTTTTTCGGCAGCTTTTTCGGCTGGTTGAAGTAACATCTGAAATAGGGGTCTTTTTCGAAGGGCGGCGAGGGATTGTCAATCTCCTTGCGTTCGGTGACCTCGATGTGCACCACGGCGGGAATATTCTGTTTGGCAACCTGGGTGATGGCGGTGACCAAATTGACCGGCCGGCTCTGACCTACATCCGCTTGACAAAAAGCCATGAAGCTTGCTAAGAGTGCCCCTGCCATAGAAGCAGTGAAGATGATACGGGCCGCAGCATGCCGGCAGCGGCTGATAGTCCTTCTCACTGTGTTGACCTCCTTCGTTGGCTCAACGGGTTTCCAGCTATTCTGATCGGTACGTTGCCTGATGTAGGTTTCAGGGTTATTCCCACTTTTTGGGTGCGGTGTGGTTTTCTTGAAATTCAGCAGCACCCCTGCCGCATCGGGCAGCCGGTCCCCTGCTCAGGAAAAGATGCACAAAGCAGAGGAAACGGGTTGACAATCCAAACCCAATTCTATACACGACCAGAGAGCCCACATCACTGTAAATGCCATGAGTTTAAGTGGAAGTGCAAGCTCAATTCACCTGCCTTCCCCAGGTTTCACCTTCCAACTCATACCGGTAGCGCATACGACTTTCAACCAGCAGGTTCCATCCCTTACTCCCTGACCAAGCGATTAGTGTCCCAGCCCGGCGGGCTGGATTACCTGCCAGCTTGCGGGCGGTTCTCGGAGGGCGTGGTAGGGAGCATGGGCAGGTGGGTTTTCAGAGTAACAGCCAGGACCAACCACGACCGAGTTGACGCCGGGTGGAGGGTTACCGTGCGACAGCATCTGAACTCTGAAAATAGAGGGTCATCCGCTTTCCGCGGGTGGCATGCAACACCAACCGGACGATCTAAGAGGAGGATCTAGCCTTGGCTTTTCAACCCAGCAAACAAGTCTATTCGGGCCGCATCAGAGAAGTGACCTTGGGTCACGGGGACAACACCATAACCATCGGTGGGAGGACCTGCTACCCCTTCCATACCTTTGAGGGCGAAACACCCCGTTTGCCGCGGGTGGCGATGGAGGTCTGGGACAAAGACCCCTCCGAGGATTGGTCGGAGGCAGCCAAGGCGCCATTCATCGGGGTTTTGAGCGATTCTGCAGCATGGGCCAGGAAATGCGTTGCGGAATATGGCGCTGAAGCCATTGTAATTCAGACTAAGAGTGCTGATCCCAACAGTGACAATCGGCCAGCCGCCGAAATCGCCGAGGTGGTGAAGCGGGTTGTCGAGGCGGTTGATGTGCCTGTCGTAGTCTGGGGAGTTGCCAATCACGACAAGGATGTGGAGGTCATGCGGTTGATCGCGGAACAATGCGCGGGCCAACACTTGGCGCTCGCTCCCGTCGAGGAGGGGGATTACAAGCAAATCGGAGCGGTATGCCTGGGCTATAAACATAGTATTGTCGCTTCTTCCCCCATCGACGTCAATCTTGCCAAGCAGCTGAACATTCTTCTCGGCAATCTGGGCGTGAACGCTCAGGACATCATCATCGATCCAACCACCGGTGGGCTCGGTTATGGTCTTGAATACACCTACTCGGTAATGGAGCGCATCATGCAGGCGGCCTTGACTCAGGAAGACGAAAAGCTGCAGCAGCCCATTATTGTCAACGTCGGCAACGAGGTTTGGAAAAGCAAGGAAGCCAACCTCAGCGCTGATGAAGCGCCCGAGTTGGGGAACCCCGAAATGCGGGGGGTTTTGATGGAATCGGTGGCTGCGGTCGATCTGCTGCTGGCTGGAGCCGACCTGGTAGTGTTGCGGCACCCGGAGTCCGTCAAACGGATCAAAAAATTTATTGAAACAATGACCTAAGCGTGCCGTCGCCTGGAAGAACTTGCAGATCCCAATAACATCCCCAGGGAGGGGAAACGAGGTGCACCATGTCGGATGAGGAAAAAAAACTGAAAGCTGTTTCTGTAGAAGCTAAGAAGGGCAGAGAAATCAATTACCGGGACGCCACCACCTGTGAGTCAACCCTGCAAATGCTGCAGAAGATGGCTGCGGACGGCCAGGAGTCAGCGTTCAAGAGGGCTTTCGACATGAAGCCCTGTCCGATTGGGGCGGAGTCTGCCTGCTGCAAGCATTGTTTTATGGGACCCTGCCGACTCAATGCCCGCGATCCCTATTCCCGCGCAGGGGTCTGTGGCGCTACCATCGACACCATTGGTGCCCGGAATTTCGCCCGGATGGTGGCAAGCGGTGCCGCCGCCCACACCGACCATGGCATGGGGATGCTGGATGTCTTTCGGGAAGTGGTCAACGGCAAGATCGAGGGATTCCGTATCAAGGACGAAAAGAAACTCCGCGACGTGGCTGCCAGCATCGGCATCGAGGTGGCAGGTCGGGACACGGTGGCCATTGCCAAGGAGCTCTATGAAGAGCTCGAAAGAACTTATACCCAGGTGGAGGGCGAGATTCCCTTTGCCAAGCGGGTGCCGCCCAAGACTTTGGAAAACTGGCGAAAGCACGGCATTGTCCCGCGAGGATCAATGCGCGAGATCATGGAAATCATGCACCGCACCCACATGGGCGTTGACCAGCACTACGAGAATATCGTGAAGCAGTGTTCGCGCACGGCGCTTGCAGATGGTTGGGGTGGCTCCATGGTAGCCACGGAAATCTCCGACATTCTGTTCGGCACTCCCAAGCCCCTGGTGGCTGGCGTGAACATGGGGTTCCTCAAGGAAGACCAGGTGAACATCATCATTCACGGCCACGAACCGCTGCTTTTTGAAGCCATGATTGCCGTGGCCAATGACCCTGCCAACCTGGAGACGGCCAAGGCGGCGGGGGCGAAGGGGATCAATTTGTTGGGGATGTGCTGTTCCGGGGCGGAAGCCCTCGCTCGCCACGGCATCCCCCATGCCGGGAATTTTCTCAGTGTGGAACCGGTGATTGCCACCGGCGCCGTGGATGCCATGGCAGTGGATGTACAGTGCATTATGCAGTCGCTCGCAACGCTGTCGGAATGCTATGGGACAAAGTTCTTCACTACCAACAGCCGATGTAAGATCGAAGGAGCCACTCACATCCAGTTCGAGGAACATCACCCGGAAAAAGCTCCCAACCGGATCATCGCAATGGCTATCGAGCGTTTCAAGCATCGCCCGAATCGCATCGTCATTCCCCGCCGCAAGGACATGGGGGTTCACGGCTTTTCCCACGAATACGTCAACTATATGTTGGGCGGTACCTTTAGGGGGTCCTACACGCCCCTGAATGAGAACATTATTAACGGCCGGATACGTGGCGTCGCAGGCGTTGTGGGATGTACCAATCCCCGCGTGAAACATGATTACGTGCATGTTGAGGTCGTGAAGGAACTGATCAGGAACAATGTGCTGGTAGTGCAGACGGGGTGTTCCCAGATCTCCCTGGCCAAGGCCGGCCTGATGAAGCCCGACACGGCCGTGCTGGCAGGCGACGGCTTGCGGGAAGTGTGTGAGACGGTGGGCATGCCTCCGGTTTTAAGCCTTGGTTCGTGCGTGGATAACAGCCGCATCCTCATTGCCTGTACAGAAATGGTGCGCGTTGGCGGACTGGGGGACAGCATTGCCGACTTGCCCGTGGCGGGAGCAGCTCCCGAGTACATGAGCGAGAAAGCCATTTCCATCGGCCAATATTTTGTGGCCTCGGGGGTGTACACGGTGTTCGGAGTGACCTTTCCCAGCGTGGAGGGTACCAAATTCCACCAGTTGCTGTTTGAGGGTCTCGAAGAGCAGGGCTTCGGCAAGTGGGGCTTTGCGACCGACCCGTTGGAAATGGCCCACCTTATGATTGCTCATATTGATAAAAAGCGTGCCGCGCTGGGCATCCTGGGCGAACGAGAACGCAAACTCTTCAGTATGGAGGACCGGAGAACCGCGGAAGCATGAGCGCCTGGCGGGGGCAGGGGGGCACGAGGCACCATGTGTCCCTGCAAGAGGAGAAAGTCGGCATGAAGCCGATGGATCGCACCAAGCTATCAAGGCAACAAAGCCCTTAAGAAAAGGAGTCAACCATGTCCAGGTTAATCGCTTTTGCTGCCATTCAAGGCGCCTATAATATTGTTTCTAAGGCGGACGGCACGTTCAAGAAGGCGATGGATAAGTACGGTCCCAACCAGCCCTTGGCCTTTCCCAACACCGCCTATTATCTGCCCATCATCTATTCGGTGTTGGGTATCAAGGTGGAAAAACTCGCTGACGCCGAACAGGTGATCACCCGCTGCAAAGAACTCCTGCCACCTCACATCAAGGGCAGCATCCATGTGCCCTACCTGGGACACACCCTGGATGCCGGAATGGCGGCGATTCTGGCGGAGGAAGTGGTCGAGGCGATCCGCTATGTGGAGGATCCGGATTTTTATCTGCCCGGTGAAGATTGTGACGTCGAGGGAGGCCGCATCTGGCTGGGGGCTGCTGACGACACGATCATGCGCAAGCGTGGCGTCGAGTTCGTTGACGGTTCGGCACCGGGTTTTGCCGCGATCGTCGGGGCGGCGCCCGATGCGGAGACGGCCAAGATGATTGCCGAGGACTACCAGAAGAAGAACCTCTACGTCTTCATGTGTGCCAACCAGGCGGGGACCACCTTCACCCAGCAGCTCATCGACGCCGGTGTCCAGGTCGGCTGGGGTACCCGGCTGGTGCCATTTGGCCCCGATATTTCGGCGGCCGTCTTTGCCCTCGGTTTTGCCAATCGGGCGGCGATGGCCTTCGGTGGAGTTCAGCCGGGGGACTTTCGTACGGTCTTGAAATACAATAAGGATAGAATCTTTGCCTTTGTGAACGCGTTGGGTGAAGTGAATGCGGAATGGGCCGTCAATGCTGCCGGCGCTCTCAACTGGGGCTTCCCGACCATTGCCGATACGGATATTCCTGAAATTCTCCCGACCGGCATCTGCACCTATGAACATGTCGTTTCGAGCGTTCCTCATGACGAGATGACGGCCAAATCCATCGAGGTCCGCGGCCTCAAGGTGAGTGTCACCGAAATTCCCATTCCCATTGCCTACGGCCCGGCGTTTGAGGGCGAACGGGTGCGCAAGGACGACGTCTATCTGGAGTGCGGCGGCGGCAGGACGCCCTGCTGTGAGCTGGTGCGAATCGCCGATATGGATGCGGTGGAGGATGGGCGGGTGGACGTCATCGGGCCGGACCTCAGGGATGTCAAGCCCGGCGACCGTCTCCCTCTGGCCGTAGTGGTCGAGGTGGCGGGTCGTAAGATGCAGGAAGACTATGAACCGATCCTCGAACGGCAGATCCACCACCTGATCAATTATGCTCAGGGGGTCATGCACATCGGACAGCGGGATATCGCCTGGTATCGCATCGGCAAACAGGCGGTGGAGAAGGGATTTACCCTCGAACACATCGGCAAGATCCTCCATGCCAAATTCCACCAGGATTTCGGTGCGATCTTCGATAAATGCCAGGTGAAGATATACACGGATGAGGCGAAAGTAGCGGAAGTGCTGCCCATTGCCCAGCACGCCTATGGGGCCCGAGACGAACGCATCGAAGGGATGACCGATGAGGCCACGGAAACCTACTACTCCTGCACACTCTGCCAGTCCTTTGCGCCCACCCATGTATGCGTCATCAGCCCGGAACGGACCGGGTTGTGCGGTGCCTATAACTGGCTGGACTGCAAGGCTTCCAACGAAATCAATCCCACCGGACCGAACCAGCCCATCCAGAAGGGCGAGACTATGGATGCGAAACTGGGCAACTGGAAGGGGGTGAACGATTTTGTTTTCAAAGCCTCCCGGCAGTCCATCTCCAGCTACAATTTCTACAGCATCGTCTACGATCCCATGACCACCTGCGGCTGTTGCGAGTGTATCGCCGCGATTCTGCCCATGTGTAACGGGGTCATGACGGTCAATCGCGACTTTCCGGGGATGACTCCCAGCGGGATGAAATTCACCACCCTGGCCGGCACCATCGGCGGCGGTAATGTGACGCCTGGGTTTGTGGGGCACAGCAAGTACAATGTCACCCAGCGCAAGTTCATCCTGGGTGACGGTGGCCTGAGGCGGCTCGTCTGGATGCCGAAGATGCTCAAAGAGGAGCTGCGGGAACGGCTGCTCAAGCGCGGTGAAGAAATCGGGATTCCCAACTTCATCGATATGATTGCTACCGAGGAACAGGGTTTCAGCGAGGATGAAATCTATGCTTTTCTGGAACAGGTTGGGCATCCAGCGTTAACCATGGAATCGATACTGGGATAAGGTGCTGTATCAGTCTTGCGGTACGGCAGGGTGGGTGAGGTCCGTCGCTTTGGGCCACCACTCACCGACTGGCTAGCGTTGGAGGTTCCTTGGCCTGACCCGAGTTCTCCGGTATTTGACCACTATCTTTTACAGCGCTCATTCAAAATTAAGGAGAAATGCATATGGGCTTGACGGGTATTCAGATCTTTAAGCTGCTTCCCAAAACCAACTGCGGTGAGTGCGGGGTGCCCACGTGCCTGGCTTTTGCCATGAATCTGGCGGGTGGGAAGGCCGAATTGGATAAGTGCCCCTACGTCTCGGACGAGGCCAAGGAGAAGCTCGCTGCGGAATCGGCGCCACCGATTCGACCGGTTACCATTGGAACAGGAGATTATGCGGTTAAGGTGGGCGGTGAGACTGTCCTGTTCCGGCACGAGAAGACCTTTGTCAATCCTCCGGGGCTGGCGGCGGTGGTCAGAACCGATGAGGATGAGGCTTCGGTGAACGCCAAGCTGGAACGTTTCAAGGCCTGTCAGTATGACCGGGTAGGGCTCAAACTGCGAGCTGAGATGTTTGTCGTGCAGGACAGGGCGGGAGAGGCGGATGGTTTCACGGCCCTGGCCCACAAAGTTGTCGACGGAACGGGCGCCAGCCTCATTCTCAAATCGGACCGGGTGGAGGTGCTCAGGGCCGCTGCTATGGCCATCAAAGACCGCAAACCGTTGCTCTATGCGGCGACTTCGGCCAATGCCGAAGCCCTCGGCGAGCTGGCCAAAGAAGTAGCCTGTCCCTTGGCCGTTAAAGGGGACGGAAGCATCGACAGTGTCATTGCGCTCACCCAAAAGCTGACCGGCATGGGTCTCAAGGACCTGGTCATCGATACGGGCAGCCGCGATCTGAAGAAGGTCTTTGAAGACCAGGTGCTGATCCGCCGGGCAGCCCTGAAGGACCGCTTTCGCCCGCTGGGATTCCCTACCATCATCATGGCCAATGAGATGGCCGACAATTTGATGGATGAGACGCTGGTTGCGGCAACGTTCATTGCCAAGTATGGGGCGCTGATCGCCCTGAGCGATTTTCAGCCGCATGCCCTCTTCCCCCTGCTTCTTGAACGGCTCAACATCTATAGCGATCCACAACGGCCCATGACGGCCGAGCAGGGTATTTACCCGATCAACAATCCCGATGAAAACTCGCCCGTGCTGGTGACATGTAATTTCTCACTGTCCTATTTCATCGTCTCGGGGGAGATCGAGTCCAGCCGGGTGCCGTCGTGGCTCTGTGTGCAGGACACGGAAGGCCTATCGGTGATGACGGCGTGGGCGGCTGGCAAGTTTTCCGGGGAATCGGTGGGGACCTTCATCAACAAGTGCGGCATCAAGGACAAGGTCAAGCATCGGAACATCATCATTCCAGGTTATGCCGCCGGGATCAGTGGGGAACTTGAAGAGGAACTCGGGGGCTGGACGGTGATGGTTGGGCCGCGTGAGGCGAGTCAGATTCCGAAATACCTGAAGGTCTGGAAAGCCTAACAAGGCCGAGAGAACGGCCGGCGGGAAAGCACGAAAGGGAGGGAAAAGGCAATATGAAGCTCATTGGCGAAAATCTCAATATTATGAGCAAAAAGTATGGCAAGGCTTTGAAAGAGCGCGATGCCGGGACCTTACAGGAACTGGCCGTACAGGAAGCGGAAGCGGGCATGGATTGGATCGACCTCAATATCGGCCCGGCCGGAAAAACCGGCGAGGAACTGATGAACTGGCTGGTGCCGGTGATTCATGAGGTCGTGGATTTGCCTCTGGCCCTGGATACCTCCAATATCAAGGCTATCGAAGCCGGCCTCAAAGTCCATAAGAAGGGACGCCCTCTGATCAACTCGATCATGGTCCGTCCCGAACGGATGGACGCCCTGCTGCCGCTTGCCGCTCAGTATGACGCTGACTTTGTGGGACTGCTCTGGGGACCCGAAGGGATGCCGCGGGATGAAAACGAGCGCGGGGCGCTTTGTGCGGAGCTTGTATTCAAAGCCACCGGTGAATTTGGCATTGCTCCCGAACGGATGCTTATCGACCCCATTCAAACCCCGGTAAATGTGCAGCAGGGGCAGATCATGAGCGTCCTGGAGTTCATGAAGATGTTTGCCGATATTGCCCCGGGCTGTGGGAGCACCATCGGCCTCTCGAACGTGTCTAATGGACCGCCCGAACACCTGCGGCCCATCCTCAACCAGGTCATGCTCATCATTTGGAAGCGCCACGGGCTCTATTCCGCTATTGTCGATTGCTTCGATACCGCCCTTCACGAAATTGCCCGCGGCCAGCGGCCCGAGCTGGAAGCCCTGGTGGCTAAGGTGGAGGACGGTGAACCGATTGATATGTCAAAATTGTCCAAAGAAGAGATTGACTATGTGAAGACCGCGAAAGTCATTCTTGGACATACCCTCTTTTCAGATTCCTGGCTTGAGGTGTAATCTCTGTTTTTTGGGTTCGCAATCCCCGGGACCTCGCCTTTACCGGAGGGGGGTAGGGACATGAGAACCGACTTGCTCGGATATTAATCGCGCACCACAGCAGTTCGAAGAAAGGCAGACAGCTTAATATCGATCCCATTGCGGTATCGACTTTATTGCTGGTATGATGCCGAGCCACGGAGAATCGGTATTAACAACCTGCCTGGTCGTCGTTTAAATGAAGAATGAATGCTCATTCTAGTAAGAGGGGAGACGAGAAAATGGTGCCAAAGTATGTCTACTTTTTTGAGGGAGGAAGTGCCGATGGCAATGCAGAGATGAAGGCCTTGCTGGGAGGCAAAGGAGCGAACTTGGCGGAAATGGCGAATCTGAGCTTGCCCGTGCCACCCGGCTTCACGATTACAACCGAGATCTGTACCTATTATTATAAACACAATGGTGAGTATCCCCCGGAATTGAAGGGGCAGGTCGAGGAGGCCCTACATAGGTTGGAGGAACTCATGGGACGTCGCTTCGGCGATCCGGAAAATCCCCTCTTGGTTTCGGTTCGCTCGGGAGCAGCGAGCAGCATGCCCGGGATGATGGACACCGTCCTGAATCTCGGTCTTAACGATTCAACGGTCGAGGGAATCGTCCGGCAAACGGGGGACGAACGGTTCGCCTATGACTGTTACCGCCGATTTGTGAGCATGTACGGTGATGTAGTGCTGGGGCTCAAACCCGAATCCAAGGATGAGCACGATCCGTTCGATGTGATTATCGAGGAGATGCGCAAGAAGCGTGGTGTAGAATTTGACAATCAGCTCAGTGCCAGCGATCTGAAAGAGCTTGTGGAGCGCTACAAAGCACTCATTCGGGAGCGCAAACACCTGGAGTTTCGCCAGGACCCGATGGACCAGCTGTGGGGGGCGATAACGGCCGTCTTTGGCTCCTGGAATAATCCCCGCGCCATTGCCTATCGGGAGTTGAACGATATTCCTGAGGACATGGGCACCGCGGTCAACGTCCAGGTCATGGTGTTTGGCAACATGGGAGAAGACTGCGGGACCGGGGTGGCCTTCACCCGTAACCCGGCAACGGGAGAGAATGTCTTTTACGGGGAATATTTGATGAATGCCCAGGGTGAGGATGTGGTGGCCGGCATCCGGACCCCGGAACCCATCAACAAGCATCAGAAGGGTGACAGCAACGAAATGTCCCTGGAAGAGGAGATGCCGGAAGTCTACGGCCAGCTCGAGGCCATTCGCACTAAGCTGGATCGCCACTATCGCGACATGCAGGACGTTGAATTCACCATCGAGAGAGGGAGGTTGTGGATGCTCCAGACCCGTTCCGGAAAACGCACCGGGTTTGCCTCTTTCAAGATCGCCGTCGACATGGTGCGGGAAGGCATTATCAGCAAAGAAGAGGCTCTCTTGCGGGTTGACCCGGATCAGATGAATCAGCTGTTGCGCCCGACTTTTACTCCTAAGGCCAAACAGGAAGCGGAAAGAGACGGTGCCATGCTGGCTCGGGGGCTGGCGGCCGGTCCGGGTGCGGCCACGGGGCGGGTCGTCTTCAATGCGGCGGATGCTGAAGAATGGGCCAAACGCGGGGAGGTTGTAATTCTGGTTCGGCTGGAAACCTCTCCCGATGATATTCGGGGTATGCACGCTTCCCGCGGCATCCTGACTGCGCGGGGAGGGATGACCTCGCACGCGGCCTTGGTAGCCCGCCAGATGGGGAAGGTTTGTATCGTCGGCTGCGGGGCGCTCGAGATCGATTATCAAGGCCGCCGCATGACCATCGGCGACCGCGTTATTCGTGAGGGACAGTATCTTTCCCTGGATGGAACAGCGGGAGAAGTTTTTGCGGGGCAGATCCCGACCCGGCCGTCCGAAATTCTGCGGGTGCTCATCGACAAGAGTCTTGCCCCCCAACGCTCACAGGTCTACCAGGACTATGTCGCGCTGCTCGGCTGGGCCGATGAATTCCGGCGTCTGGAGATCTGGACCAATGCTGACCAGGCGAACCAGGCCGAAGAAGCCATTGCCTTTGGTGCGGAAGGAATCGGACTGACCCGAACGGAGCATATGTTTTTTGAAGGCAACCGCATCGACGCCGTACGGCAGATGATTCTCTCCGAGGATCACGAGGGTCGGGAGCGCGCGTTGGCTACCCTCCTGCCCATGCAGAAGGAGGACTTTAAGGGCCTCTTCCGCGTCATGGGCGGCCGGCCGGTGACCATCCGAACCCTGGACCCACCACTGCACGAGTTCCTGCCCCATGATGAACGCGATGTTCAGAAGCTGGCGAATCAGATGGGAATCTCCTTTGAGCAGCTCCACGCCAAAGTGACCAGCCTGCATGAAGCCAATCCCATGCTGGGCCATCGAGGCTGCCGCCTCGGCATTGTTTATCCTGAAATCACGGCCATGCAGGTACGGGCCATCCTGGAAGGCGCCTGTGAAATCGTTAAGGAGGGGATCGATGTGCACCCCGAGATCATGATTCCTCTAGTGGGTCATGTGAATGAATTGAAAAACCAGCGGGAAGTTGTGGATACCATTGCCAGGGAAGTCATGGAAGAGTTTGGTGTCCAATTGGAATACCGGGTCGGAACCATGATCGAAGTTCCACGCGGGGCGCTGACCGCTGACCAGATTGCGGAAGTGGCCGAGTTTTTCTCCTTCGGAACCAATGATCTCACTCAGACGGTCTATGGCATCAGCCGGGATGATGCGGGTAAGTTCCTGCCGCCATATCTGACCCATAAAATCTGGGAACACGATCCCTTCGACCGTTTGGATCAGGTTGGGGTGGGAGGCTTGATGGAAATTGCCGTGAAAAAAGGGCGTTCCATCCGACCCGATCTGAAGATCGGCATCTGTGGAGAGCATGGGGGCGAGCCCTCCTCGGTCGAGTTCTGCCATCGCACTGGCCTCAATTATGTGAGTTGTTCTCCCTACCGCATCCCCGTGGCAACTCTGGCTGCCGCTCAGGCTGCCATCAAGGAAAAGCGTTCTAAGAGTCAAGTGACCGGAGCTTAGCGACTGCAACCATAAGGAGACGACTGTGGAGAAGCCCATTCGTTTGCGCCGTTCAACCCTCTCTGTGCCGGCCAATCGGGAAAAGATGGTCGTGAAAGCCTTCACCCTGCCCACCGATGTTCTCATGCTCGACCTCGAAGACAGTGTTCCGGTGCCGGAAAAGGAAGAGGCTCGCAAGCGGGTCATTGCTGCCTTCAAGGAACAGGACTGGAGTGGCAAGGTCCGCTGCTATCGCATCAACGGCATGGATACGCCCTTTGCCTATCGCGATCTCGTCGATATCGTGGAAGCAGCCGGGGACGCCATTGATGTCATTGTCATTCCCAAGGTGAATGACGCCGCTGAAATCAAAGCCATCGACTATCTCTTGACCCAGATCGAGATGCGCATGGGCTTTTCCAAGCACATCGGGCTGGAGGCTTCCATTGAAACCGCCGAAGGGATGCTCAAGGTGGGTGAGATCGCCTTCAGTTCCCCACGCCTAGAAACGCTCGTCTTTGGAGTGGCCGACTACAGCGCTTCCCTCACCATGATGAGCAAAGGCATCAGTGGCCATGGCGACGTGGAGGATTTCTATCCCGGGCATCGCTGGCATTTTCCACTCAGCCGCATGGTGATGGCTGCCAAGGCGGCAGGATTGGCTGCCATTGACGCTCCTTACGGGGACTACAAGGACCCGGAAGGGCTGCGACGTTCCTGTATCCTGAGCGCTGCTCTCGGCTATGACGGGAAATGGGTCATTCATCCTGATCAGATTGAAATCATAAATGAAATGTATACTCCTCCGCCTGACGATGTGGAACGTTCGCAACGGATCCTGAATGCCTATCAGGAGGCTCAAAAAGCGGGATGCGGTTCCCTTGCCATCGATGGCAAGATGGTCGACGCCGCTTCCATTCGGGTGGCCAGGGTGACCTATTCCCAATGGGAAGCCATTCGCGCGCGCAAGGGTTAGGAGGTGCCCGAGAGACACCATCGATGCAGTTCGACCGCCTGACCATCGACGAGCGCTCACGAACGACTGTAGAGATGCATGCTGAATGCAATGCGAGTTTCTCGCAAGCAAAGAAACCGGTTTGTTTTAAATGCACTCAAGCTCAAGGCCAGAGGGTGGGAACCAGCGTAACACGGGAGGCAGGTCCGGTGTCGCCTCCCGTTTCCGCTCCCGACTTGGGATGGAAATGGCATGAAGGTGTCCGCTGTGGCTGATAGAGAGCTTTCTGGTCCTGGTTCCTTATCGGAAGAATCCCTGCCGCACCATCACGAACTCCAAATTCTGTTCCAGATTTCCTCCGCGATCCAGAGTTCTCCGCGCCTGGAGGATGTTCTACAACGCGCTCTGGTCGCCATTCTCAGTACCCTCAGGCTCAAGATGGGGGCGATCTACCTGGTCAAAGACATCGCCGAGGATCAGTGGCTGTTGGAACTCGCCGCCCATTACGGATTTCCGGCTGCCGTCGTCAATGCCATCCAGGCCATTACCGTTCCTCCTGAAGTAATGAGTCGTTTCGGTTACCATCGAATGGTACACTGGGTCCCCGTGAGCAAGTTGTTCTTTGCTCAACTCCGGGAACAGATGCACGACGCAGGGATCAACGAAGTCATCTGTATCCCCCTGAAGAACCAGCAGAACGTCCTGGGCCTACTCTATGTTACCAACGAAGGTCATCTTCAGATTCGGTCAGAGCGAAGCGAGTTCCTCACTGCCATCGGTAATCAGCTGGGCGTGGCCATCGAAAATGCCCAGCTGTTCGAATCCATCGAGCGGGCCAGGAGCGAGCTTGAAATCAGTTTCGATGCAATTCAGCACAGTTTTTTTCTGGTCAACAATCAACTGCGGATCTTTCGTGTCAATCGCACCTGTGAGCGGGTTTACGGGAGGAAGAAAGAGCTGATTGGCAAGAAATATACCCGGGTGCTCTATGGCCAGGACCAGCCTCCACCGGAATGCCCCATCTGGGCGTCACTCTGGGGAGGGCAGCCGGTTCGGCGGGAGGGACCTCATCCCCGCTGGGGGGGCTACTTTCACTACTATGCTTTCCCCGTCCTGAATACGGATGGTGATGTCGAGCGAGTGGTCTATTATGAAAAGGAAATCACCGAAGAACGGAAGTTGGAGCATCGGCTGCACCAGACCGAGAGACTAAAGGCTCTGGGGACTTTGGCCGCCGGCATTGCCCATGAAATCCGCAACCCCCTGGCAACCATCAATTTCAACACCCAGATGTTGCAGCGCGATCTGAATCTGGACAGTGCCCAGCAGCAGATGTTCGAGGACGTTTTTCAGCAGATCAAGAAGATCAATCGTATTGTCCAGCAGGTACTGAGTTTTGCCAAGCCTCGCGAACCCCAGTTTCTGCCTTATCACATCAATGATATTGTGTCATACTGCCACGACCTGGCTAAGGCGCATCTGCGCAAGACAAATACCGAGGTGATGTTCGACCTTTCCGTGGAGCTGCCCATGTTGGTGGTGGATTTCAACCAGATCAGCCAAGTGATCATCAACCTGATGATCAATGCCATTGAGGCCATGCCGGAAGGGGGAGTTTTGTCCATTCGAACGCGTTTCCAGGAGGAACCCGAGGCGATCGTGCTGGAGGTGATGGACACCGGTAAGGGCATCCTCGAGGAAGATCGCGACTGCATCTTTGATCCCTTTTTTACAAGGAAATCGGAAGGGACGGGCCTGGGTCTGAGCATTTCCCGGCAGATCCTGGAAAAGCATGGCGCCTTCATCGAGGTGGATTCCCAAGTGGGGGAGGGAACCACCTTCCGTATTGTCTTCCCATTCACTTCTTATGCTCATGCCACTGAAATTGATACCAAGCATTGACCATGGATGTCACAGAGGGTGACGATGAACACCAACGCACGGCTCTTGATCGTGGATGACGATCTGAACGTGCTCAACATGCTCCGGGAGATCCTCACGGGCGACGGCTGTGAAGTGGTCAGCGCCGTCAAGGGTCGGGAGGGACTGCACAAGGCGACCGAAGTCAACCCTGATGTGATCCTGTCAGATGTGATCATGCCCGAGATGAACGGCTTTAAACTATGCCAGCGACTCCGTGACGATCCCCTTCTCGGCGAAGGCGGCTTATCATTTGCCGATGCAGAAGTCAGAAAAAATGCGATCCAGCACTGCATCGTCCTGGACGAGCCCCAGAATTGCCTCAAGCGACCGGCGGGCGGTGTTGAGTTCGATGCTGACCAGTTCCCCGTAGCGGTCTTCCCGGAGTAGTTCCCGGGCGTTGGCAAGGGCTGCAAGAGCTTGTTCCAGGCATATTTTGTGGCGCTGGTTAGGGATGATCAGGGAGCGCCCTCTTGCCAGAGGATTCTGCAGATAGGACTTGGTCAGGTACCCTCGAAGACCCTCCACCTCGGGCGGATTCAGCACTGACAGAGAAAGAATTGGCGCCTGCCGGCCGAAACGCTCCTCAACCTGCTCGATGGACACTTGCGGTGGGAGATCGGCTTTATTCAGGAGCACAAGATAGCGCTTGGAGGTGATCCGGGCGAAGACGGCATCATCTTCCCGGGTCAGGGGCCGGCTGGCATCAATCAGCCATAGGACGACGTCTGCCTCCTCGACCGACTGGAACGTCCGTTCAATTCCGAGGGATTCGATGGCATCGGGTTGCTGACGAATTCCCGCCGTATCCAGGATCCTTACCAGAACCCCGGCAAGGATGAAGCTGTCTTCGACAATATCACGGGTTGTTCCCGGAAAGGGGGTGACGATCGCCCGGTCCTTCCTGAGTAGAGAGTTGAGGAGGGAGGATTTCCCGACATTGGGTTTGCCAACGAGAACAATGGTAAAGCCTTCGCGCAAGACGCGCCCTTCCTGGTAACCGGCAAGAGCCTCCTGGAGAGGACGGAGGAGTTTGTCCTCGATCATCTCAACGAGTAGGGCCGACTGGAATGGATCCCCGTCCAGATCCTCGCTGAAATCGAGGGAAGCTTCAAGGGCGGCCTGCAATCCCAGGACAGTCTCCCGCCAGGCCCGGACCTTCTCGCTGAAATCACCTCGCAACAGACGGTTTGCGACCATGAGCGCTTGTTCCGAGCGGGATCGCACCACCTCGATAACGGCTTCGGCCTGTGACAAGTCGAGGCGCCCATTAAGAAAGGCTCGGCGAGTGAACTCGCCCGGTTCGGCAAGGCGAACCCCGGCCGCCATCACCAGTGTCAGGATCTGGTTCAGGACCGCGAAGCCACTGTGGCAGTTGATCTCAACCACGTCCTCGCAGGTGTATGTGTGCGGTGCCGTCATGTAGCTTAACAGCACTTCATCGACCACTTGGCGTGACTCGGGGAGTTGAATCCACCCATAATAGAGATGGTGGGATTGGAGGGGAAAGCCGGAATGGGCAGGCTGGAACAACTTTTCGGCAATCGCCGCCGCCTCGGGACCGCTGATCTTGATGATCCCAATTCCCCCCTCCCCAACAGGAGTGGCAATGGCGCAGATGGTATCGTCAGCCAGTCCCAGGTCCATCGTGCGAGCAGAGCCTGCCGACGGGACGGCTGTCATTCCTGGGCAACGGCTTTTTCAGGCTTCTTACCTTTTCTGACCGGATAGATGACCACGCGGCGCAGATTCCCCTCCCCTTTGCTCTTCGTCCGAACTTCGAGATCTTCCTTCAGAGCCAGATGAATGACGCGCCGATCCTGGGCATTCATGGGGCCGGTGGTCAAGGAACGATGGGATTTCTTGACCTTGTCGCAGAGTTGGTGGGCCAGTTCGGTCAGGCTGGTTTCTCGTTTAGAGCGGTAGTTCTCGGTATCGACAATCACCGCCACGTTCTCACCAACCTCTCGGTGGAGGATTTTGGTCACCAGGTGTTGCAGGGCGCCCAGGGTTTTGCCCCGCTTGCCAATGAGCAAACCGGTACCGTTGCTGATGATATTCAGGTAGACTTGATCCTCACGCATCTCTGCTTCGATGACCGTTGGCAGGTCCACATGCTTCAGGATTTCCGCCAGAATCTCTTTGCCACGCTCGGTTGCGCCCTCGGCACAAAGCGCTTTCGTGGTGACCCGAATCCGGGCCTTCCTTGCGCCGACGATCCCGAAGATCCCTGACGATCCCTTGGAAAGGATTTCAAATTCAAGCTTTTCTCGAGGCAGATTGAGTTTCTGGCATGCCACTGCGATGGCATCCTCGACAGTCTTTTCTTCAAACTCAATTACGGACATGCTTTCCTCCGTATGTTTTCCAAACCTGGCGCAGTGTCGCAACCGTGAAGCGGGGGAGATCGTAGATGGCACCATCCGGAACGCCAGCCCCCGTTCCCCTCGAGTCTGGCAGGGGCGGGTGCCGAAGGGCATCCGGCTACGCAGTGCGGTTGATCCAGTACTGCTGCACGATGGACAGGATGTTGTTCACGAACCAATATAGCACAAGACCTGAAGGAAAGTTGATAAAGAAAACGGTGAAAATCAGGGGCATCAGCAGCATGATCTGCTCCTGGCGCGGGTCTCCGCTCGAAGGAGTCATCTTCTGCTGGGCGAACATGGACGCTCCCATAAGGAGTGTCAGGACCGGGATGCCTCCCAGGTACGGAATCGGGATGCCGATGTCCAGCCGGTCTGGGGCGGTGAGATCATTGATCCACCAGAGGAACGGCTCATGCCTGAGCTCGACCGCGGCATTGAGCATGTTGTAGAGAGCGATAAAAACCGGGATTTGCAGGAGCATGGGGAGGCAGCCGCCCATGGGATTCACCTTGTAGGTTTTGTACAATCCCATGAGTTCCTGGTTGAGCTTTTCCCGGTCGTCCTTGTACTTCTCGCGGATCTGGGCGATTTTGGGCTGGATCTTCTTCATTGCCTGCATGGACTGGAAGCTTTTCTGTGTGAGCGGCCAGAAGATAATCTTGATGAGAATGGTCAGCAGGATAATGGCCACCCCATAGTTGTGAACATAATTATAGAACCACTTCATCACATAGACCGCAGGTTTGGCCAGAAACCAGAACCAGCCGTAATCGACGGCAGCGGCCAGGTGGTGTTCGGCCTGGTCCAGGTGATCCAGTTCCTTGGGACCAATATACAGACGAAGCTTAAAGGTCTTCTCCTGCCCGCCTCCTAGCTGGAAAGGCTCGGTCAAATAGACCACCTGCATCAACCCGCGCGCGGCATCCAGGACCCGCGGAACCACCTCATAGCCTTGTTCCTCCAGGGGGATGAGCGCCTGGAGAAAGAAGTTGTCGCCATATCCCACCCAATCCAGGGGCGGCTTGAAGATTCTTGGCGTTTTCTGGAGATCGCTCAGATCGAAGAGCCTGCGGGAGCCCTTTTCGCCCGTTGCCAATTGCGACCGATTGTACGAACTCTCGTCTTTGAGATCGACCAGAGGCTGAAAGTAGAAGCTGATCCCCATTTGATCCGTTAGAGGAGTCGGGGAAAGATTCTTGAGTCGGAGGTCCAGATCAATGACGTAGCTTTCGGGCTTGAAGGTGAAAACCTTGGTGAGGCTGACTTCACCGGGAATTTCGCGAGATAGCGAGAGTTTCTCGGGGTTAGACGACGGGGTCAGAGTGAGCTCGGAGGTGGGCGGACCGAGAAACGGGCTGGTTGAGAGCTGCCACACCTGATGCTGGAGAAGGTCCACCGACAGTGGCAGATAGCCGCTTCCTTGCGAGGAGATCATCTCCACGGGGGGGGCAGCAGCATCCACCGTTTGCCGGAAGGTCTTCAGCTGAAAGGAATTCAAACGCCCGCCGGGGGACAGGAGCTGGGCGCGATAGAGAGGCGTCTCCAGGACCCATTTGTCGAAATGTTGATCAAGGCGAATGGTGTGCTCCTGGGGCAGGGCGTCGGGCGTAATGGCCGGAGGCAAGCCCGACGGTTGTACTTTGGGCTGAGTTTCAGCAGGGTCGGGAGTGACCACATCGGCTTGCTGCTGGTGGCGTGGTTCTGGAGTTCGCAGCAGCCCTGAAAAGAAATACTCCCAAAACATCAGTACTAACAGTGAAAGGATAAAAGCGAGCAGCGCTCTCTTTTCCATCTAACAGCACTCCCTTTTTAGTCGGGTGAGGTGTCCGGTTGGGGTTGGACTACCGGATCATAACCACCGGGGTCGAACGGGTGGCAGCGAGCCAGCCGTTTCACGCCCATGACGGTGCCTGTCAAAGGCCCATAGAGTCTAATCGCGTCATGCAGATACTGGGAACAGGTGGGGTAAAACCGACAGGAGGAGACTTTAAGGGGGGAAAGCATCACTTGGTAGATACGGATAAGAAACAGCAGCAGTCTTCGGATCATGCAGACCGACCATCCCGCTTCGCAAACACTGCGAGAAGCTCCTTTGCCATATCCTTTGATGAAAGCCTTTCTGCCCCCGGTCGTGCAATGATGACCAAGTCCTTACCCGGCATTGGCAGCAGGTGCTTGTGCAGGCGGAACCATTCCCGGAGCCGCCGTTTGATCAGGTTCCGTTTCACTGCATTCCAGAAGCGCTTCTGCACCACCAGTCCCAAACGATGGTGGAGCAATCCGTTTTCAGCATAATTGAACCCGAAATGGGGTGTCTTCAGCCGCCTGCCGACGCTCTTCACCCGCGAAAATTCGGATGATGATCGCAACCTCTCGTGAGGCCTGAAGCGACTCGGTCCGTTCAAGGACCCTCTCCTTCCACACGCTGCCGGGGTGGCCGAGCAGACCGAATCGACCCAAGGTCGTTCACGATACGCTGAGACGCTTGCGCCCTCGAGCCCGCCGTCGCTTGATGACGGCTCTCCCCGATTTGGTGGACATTCGTTCCAGGAACCCGTGGGTTCTCTTCCTCTTAATATTACTGGGTTGAAAGGTCATTTTCATGGAATTTTACCTGGTAACTCCTGATTGATTGAAAACCTAATTATCGGCAACCGGCGCCTGTGGGCGATCACGACCATCCTGGGTGAAAGTCGAGCCATACAGCCCCGTTCCATCCTGCGAAAATGCATTCTATAGTCGGATTTTGCTTTTATTGTCAAGGTGCAAAGCAGCAGGGCTGGGAGTTATTTGAAAAAGTTCGGCTTCAGCACGGCCCTGATACGAGCGGGAGGCTTCGAAAGAGCCATGAACCTCTGGTGCAGGGATCCGTTGCAAGGTCTTCCGGCGAAGCCGGCAAGGAATTTCACCAACATTCTTGAGATCCCGCCTTTTCCGAGAATGTCGGAATTTGAGCGTTCTGCAAACGGCGCCATTTTCCTAATTGAAGATACTGCCATCGCGTGCTATGAATTGGGCGCTCTTGAACCCTGTGCTGAAAGGAGATGGTGGCTGATGGTTTGGGATCGCATTC
>JAPXSS010000039.1:25403-25750 GCA_033812955.1 Syntrophobacteraceae bacterium
ATGATCTGGCGATTGACCTTGGTACCGCCAACACGCTTGTCTATGTGCGAGATAAGGGGATTGTTCTTTGTGAACCTTCCGTCGTGGCGGTCCGCAAGGATGAGCGGGGGGCCAACCGGGTGCTGGCGGTCGGCAAGGATGCCAAGCTCATGCTGGGCAAGACGCCGGGCAACATCGTCGCCATTCGTCCCATGAAGGATGGGGTGATTGCGGATTTTGAAGTTGCTGAAGCGATGATTCGTTATTTCATCAGGAAGGTCCATAACCGGCGCAACCTGGTCAGGCCGAGGATTATCGTCTGCATTCCCTCCGGGGTGACGCAGGTGGAACGGCGGGCGGTCAGGGAA
>JAPXSS010000040.1:0-25724 GCA_033812955.1 Syntrophobacteraceae bacterium
GCATTTTGTAGACCATTTTTTGCTGGGGGAGGGGCAAATGCGGTCAGGGCGATTACCATGGCTGTCCGGCCAGGCCACTGACTGAGCCGATCCTTGCCAACCAGCCGTGTCGGAACCTTTCAGCGTTCTGGAAGCACGATGCCACCAGTTTACAAAAGCATCGTGATTTGATCATGACATTCATCTGGATGGTCTATATACTGGTCAGCATAGGCAGGAAAGCAGTTGACCTCAAGAGGGTTCCGGCAAATGAGGTTTTTGATCGTAATTAAGGTTGACAAAGATCCCCAAGGGAAGCGCATAGTTTCATGACCCACCTCTATGACATGCTCGTGGAGCGCACTGCGGATTGGCGGAAAGCAGACTACCCCTGCGAAGCCTATCCCCTGATCACCGATCTTCTCCGGTACCAGGGCGCGAGCGACACCGTGAGGCATCGCTTCTTACGACGGCCACAGCGCCGGGCACTGGAAGCCTACTGGTACTTGCGCCTCGTCGAAGACACACCCCATATGTTGGCCCTCTACAAGAAATATTATTCAAGGAAAGGCGATCTGGTCAAAGCGCTGGGAGTGCCAGGCGTGGCCTTCGAAGAGGTGGATTTCGAACTGGAGGATCTGTTTGAGCGGATTCGCACGGACAATGAGTTTGTCCGCCGCTACAAACTCGAATCTCTTCGCGAAACGCTGACTCTGGCCTACCCAAGCTACATTCTCGCCCTGGCGATGGGTGCCGGCAAGACGATTCTCATTGGAGCCATCATTGCCACCGAATTCGCGATGGCTATCGAGTATCCTGATGGCCCGTTCGTGGCGAATGCGCTCGTCTTCGCCCCCGGGAAGACCATCATCGCGTCGCTCCGCGAGCTTTCTGCCATGCCTTACGAAAAGATCCTGCCGCCGCGGCTCTATAAACCCTTTGCTGCTTCCGTCAAACTCACCTTCACCCGCGATGGTGAGAAGGACATTCCTGTCATCCGTGGTTCCTACTTCAATGTGGTGGTGACGAATACCGAAAAGATCAGGGTCCAGAAAGAATCCATTCGCAAGAGCGACCTCGGACAGATGGTGATGGCCTACGTGGAGGAGGAAATAGCGCGGGAGGAGGTTGCCAACCTGCGCTTGCAGACCCTGGCGAGCCTTCCTCACCTGGCTGTGTTCTCCGATGAAGCCCACCACACCTATGGCCAGAGCCTGCTTGGAGCGTGGGTCAGGGACGCGCAAACGGGGGAGCGCACCTTCAAGGAGGCTGGCATAAAAAAGGTTCGCAGGACAGTCGATTACCTGGCAGCCAAAACCAACCTCATCTGTGTGGTCAACACGACGGGCACGCCCTATTTCGAGCGCCAGCCGCTCAAGGATGTCGTGGTCTGGTACGGCCTTTCCGAAGGCATTCGTGACGGTATTCTCAAGGAGATTGCAGGAAGCATCTACGCCTATAGCTTCAGCCCCGCCAACACCGACCAGTTCATCACCGAAGTGATCACCGACTTTTTCCAGAATTACGGCCAAGTACAACTGCCCAGTGGAGCATCGGCAAAGCTTGCCGTATACTTTCCCCAGACGGATGATCTCAAGGAACTGCGCCCGGTAATCGACCAGGCACTGGTGAGCTGCGGGCAGCCCCCATCCCTCGTGCTCGTGAACACTTCCGACCCTACCTTGACCAAGGCCGCCGATATCGATGCCTTCAACCGGTTGAATGACCCCCTGAGCCCCCACCGAGTGATTCTGCTCGTGAACAAGGGTACCGAGGGATGGAACTGCCCGAGCCTTTTTTCCTGCGCTCTTGCCCGCAAGTTGAAAAGCTCCAATAACTTCGTGCTCCAGGCGGCCACCCGGTGCTTGCGGCAGGTTCCCGGCAATAACACGAAAGCCCGGATCTACCTGTCAATGGACAATCGCGCGATTCTGGACCGACAACTGCGAGAGACTTATGGCGAGTCCATCTCCGACATGGGAAGGGCCTATCGGGATGCTCGATCCGCCGTGCTGAAGCTCCGGAAGATCGACCTGCCGCCTCTCGTCATCACCCGCATCCTGCGCTCGGTAATACGAAAGGATGAACCAGTAAATCGCATCAAGCTCCAGAAACCCGAGTTGGCAGCAGGCGAGTCCTTGACTCGGGCTGTTTACAAGGTGGCGATTCAGGCCACGACACAGAGCGTTCTCCAGCAGGTGGGCGACACCTTGGCTGTGGACTCATCTCCCGACACGATGGATCTTTACGCCGCCGCCGCCGACCTTGCGGCCACCTACCGTATGGACATCTGGAACATCCATGACGAACTGACAAGGCTCTACGGCTCCGAGGGAGAAGTTCCCAACGCCCACCTCACCAGCCTGGCTTCACAAATCGAACAGCAGACCCGACACTATGAGACTCGGGAAGAAAAGGTCGAGGTCGCGCTGGCGTTGGTCAAACCTCAGGGCTTTCGACAGGAAACGGCGTCCGATGGCACGGAAGTCTACACCGCAGAGATCACGTATTTTAAAGAACGTGAGCACCTGCTCATGCGAGTCGAGGAACTCCACGACAATCTCGGGGACTTCGGCTTCCACTATACGCCCTACAACTTCGACTCGAACCCCGAGAAGTCCTTTTTCGAACAGATCGTGGCTCATCTCAATCTTCATCCGGAGGAGATCGATGACATCTACTTCACCGGCGCATTGACCAATCCCGAACATACGGACTTCTTTGTTGAATACAAAGATCAAACCGGCCAGTGGCGGCGCTACTCTCCGGATTTCATCATCCGCAAGAAGCCCCATGGAGACAAACCTGGCAAGTGTCTCATTGTGGAAATCAAAGCCGAGCGCGAGCGACACCATCCCATTGACGGCGAAAGCGGTCTCAAGGCCATGGCTGTTCGTCGCTGGGAAAAGCTCAACCCGGAGCGCCTCCAATACGAAATGATCTTTACCGATGGCGACGTTGTGGGACCCAACCAGGATCGCATTGCGCGCCGTTTTGTCGAGGAAGCTCAACCATGAATCGGAATCCGTCGGCGAGTGAAGGATCACAAATGGCTGTTTCCGGGGTGAAAGGCCGTCCGATGCTGGTCTGGGTTGGCAAGCGGCCGTTGCGCCACGTTACGGCTTTTCCCGCGCAACATATCGAAACCTTCGCTCCTGCCGTCAATCGCAACGCTGCAGAACAGCCGGATCACGTCTGGCAGGACTGGCCCAAGGCCTATCCCAAGGGAGGACTACTTTTCCATGGGGACAACAAGGAAGTCTTGGCTCACCTGCTTGCGAATGGTTTTCGCGGCAAAATCAACCTGATCTATATCGACCCGCCTTTCGATTCCGGAGCTGACTACGTGCGCAAAATGCAACTGCGAGGGGTCAGCGGCAGCGCCAAGATCGAAGGAGAATCCTACAGCCTCGGCGAACAGATCCAGTACACCGATATCTGGACCAATGACAACTACCTTCAATTCATGTACGAGCGGCTAATCCTGATGAAGGAGCTGCTGGCGGAGGACGGGAGTATTTGGCTTCATTGTGATTCCCGCCGGAATTACCATTTGCGCTGCCTGATGGATGAGGTGTTTGGCGCTGAGCATTTCAGCAACGAGGTTATAAGAGAGAAGCAAAGAGGCGGGAAGCACCATGTCAAAAAGGCTTTGGGGTCGATTCATGACACAATCTTTCATTACGGCAGGGGAGATGATGTCACGTGGCATCATCTAAGGCGCGAAGTGCCCGAAAGAGTCTTACTTGAACGTTATCCCCATGAAGATGAAAAGGGGCGATATGCACTGGCAGATTGCCGCAATTTTTCTGGAGTGGATCGTCCTAATCTGACTTATGAGTTCCTGGGCTTCCATGGCACATGGAAGTGGACTCATGAGGAAATGCTCAGAAAATTCGAGACGGGAGAAGTAATCCAGACATCGGAGGGGAATGTGCCGCGGCGCAAGGTGAGGCCGTCGGAAGATGGTGATCTTATTCAGAGTCTGTGGTATGACGTCCCCGATAGTAATGGTTCAAAGGACTACCCGACAGAAAAGTCTGAAGAACTACTGGATCGTATCATTCGGTTAACCACAAATCCTGGTGATCTCGTCCTGGATTGCTTCATCGGCTCCGGCACGACCTGTGCCGTTGCCCAGCGCCTTGGCCGCCGCTGGATTGCCTGCGATATTAACAAGGGGGCCATTCAGACAACCTCCAGGCGGCTCCAGACCATCATCCACGAACAGCTCAAGGAACTTGGCAAACCCCGGCAATTGAACACGCAGCCCACCGCTGATGCATCCCGGGAACCGACGCCGGCGCAACAGGCCTTCACGGTCCACCGCGTCAACGATTATGATCTCGCCATTCAGCATAACGAGGCCGTCAATCTGGCCTGCGAGCATATCGGGATCGAACGCAGCCATGCTGACGGCTTTTTTGACGGCGTGCTGGACCGGAAGCTCGCTAAAATCATCTCCCTTGGCCACCCGCTCACCCCGCTGGATCTCGAAGAAGTGAAGAGGGAGCTGGAAGCGCGCCCTGATGAAGACCGCGGTGTGATCCTCGTGTGTCTCGGTAAGGAGCTGGCTGCCGATGCCTGGCTTGAAGACTGGAACCGCCTGCGCAAGGGCAAAAAGGCCGTAAATCGCATCGAAGTCATCGAGCTTCGGACGGACGCCAGGTACGGAAAGTTCTTCGCTCATCAGCCGGCATCAGCCAAGGTGACCATCATCTGGGAACAGGAGAAACTGCGTGTGGAAATCGAGGATTTCATCAGCCCGAGCATCCTCCAGAGACTGGCCCTGGATGGCTCGCTCGCACGGGTGAAGATCACCGACTGGCGCAGCATGGTCGATTGCGTCCTGATCGATACCGACTTCGACGGCAAGGTCTTCAATGTTGTGTACTCGGATGTTCCACAAAAGAAGAACGATCTGGTCAGAGGATCGTACACGCTTGGCCTGCCTGGTGCCAATTCTGCCACGAGCAGGGCCATTGCGGTTAAGATCATCGATATGCTCGGCGAAGAGGTGCTGGTCACCCACCCTGTCGGATAAGGCTGGATGGGAGGTGAACCCACAGCCTGTGCGGCAACTGTTCACGGTGGGCAGCCCCATCTCATCAGCAGAATGATATGGAGCCGATTGTATTCACTTCCCATTGTCGGCAAAGAATGAAGGATCGAGGGATAGACGAAGAGCACGTCATAGAGGCAATCCGCAATGGCGAGCAAGAACCAACCCGCGCGGGACGGGTCATGTGCAGACCGACCTGGAGTTTAGACGGGAGTGGGATGGGGCATACTACCCCATACAACAGGTAGCTTCGGTTATTGTCGAGGGAGATGAACGGATCGTGGTCGTCACCGTTTACACCTTCTACTTTTGAGGAGGATCGAATCCGTAGAAATCACATACGATAAGGACGTAGAAGCACTCTACATTCGCTTCCTTGCGGGGGAACACCAGTGCCGCGTGGTTCGGCTAACGGAGGATATTGCTTTGGACTTCACGCAGGGAGAGAAACTCGTGGGGATCGAGGTGCACAGCGCAAGCCGCCTCTTTGAGACACCCGACAGGCCCATCGTGGTGCTGAAGGATCTCCTGCCACTGGTTTGGGGCGAGAGGCCGCAGGCCGAACCCGCCCACATTTCGGCTTGATGGCAGAGGCTCGAAGCCACCCATCCCCCGGTCAGCCCCTTCCTGTTCTCGACTTGTACGGCTGCGCCCTCCCGCGTGAGCCGGTGTAATGATGATGCCTTTCTCCTGTAACGCTCTGTTCAGGGGCAACTCCACCCGACCTGCCAATTTCCTAAACGGTTCATCGGACTCACTTGATCTTGTGATTTTCAGGGTATAAAGTGACTCCAATTCAGAGCAGAAGTCACTTTCATGGTCAACCATCCAGATACCGAGACAGCGTCATGAAGATACTTCTGATTTATCCCAAGGTTTCAGAGACTTTCTGGAGTTTCAAGCATGCCCTGCGCGTTGTAGGGCGCAAGGCCGCGTTCCCGCCGCTGGGGGCCTTGACGGTTGCCGCCATGCTGCCCCGGTCATGGCATCTCAAATTGGTGGACTTGAATGTGAGACCGGTTAGAAACGAAGATCTCGCCTGGGCCGATTATGTCTTCATCAGTGCCATGATTGCACAGAAGGATTCAGCCCGGCAGGTGATCGACCGCTGCCGCCGGTTGGGGGTGAAAATGGTGGGTGGCGGGCCGCTGTTTCGTTCCTACCGGTTTGACTTTCCCGAAGTCGATCACCTGGTTTTGGGAGAGGGGGAGGCGATCCTGCCCGAGTTCGTTGCCGATCTCGAACAGGGAATAGCGCGGGCCGTCTACGACAGTGACGACCATCCTTCCCTGGAGAATACGCCTCTTCCCATGTGGGACCTGATCAGCCTGGACGACTATTCCTGCATGAGCATCCAGTATTCCCGGGGATGCCCCTTCAACTGTGAATTCTGCGACATCATCGTAATGAACGGGCGTCATCCGAGAACCAAGAGCAACGGGCAGATGATAGCTGAACTCGAGGCCCTCTACCATCGGGGCTGGCGGGGATCGGTTTTCATTGTGGACGATAATTTCATCAGCAACAAGCAGAAGGTCAAAAGCCTGCTTCGGACCATCGCTTCCTGGCAGAGCCAGCGGAAGAGCCGCCTCACTTTTTTCACGGAGGCTTCGGTCGATCTGGCAGAAGACCCCGAGCTCATGAGCCTCATGGTAAAAGCCAATTTCAACAAGGTTTTTCTCGGGTTGGAAACACCCTCCGAAGAAGGCCTGCGCGAATGCGGCAAGACCCAGAACCTGCGCCGGAGCCTCTCCGAGTCGGTGGCCACCATTCAGCATCACGGCCTGGCAGTGATGGGGGGCTTTATCATCGGTTTTGACAGCGATCCTCCCGACATCTTCCAGCGGCAGGTCAACTTCATTCAGAAAAACGGTATTGTTACGGCCATGATCGGGCTTTTGACAGCGATGCCGGGGACTCGCCTCTACCAGCGGCTGGAACGGGAAGGACGCCTGCTGTTCAAGGCTTCGGGAGACAATACCGACGCCAGCGGCAGCCTCAATTTCATTCCCAAAATGGATCGTAGGACCATCATCGAAGGCTACCAATGGGTGATGAACACCCTCTACTCACCGGAAATGTACTACCGCCGGATCCTGGCCTTTCTCCAGGAGTATCATCCCCGTACCGCGACCTACCTGGCATCGGGCGATCTGGTCACCTTTATGCGTTCTTTGTGGTTTCTGGGAATTGCCGACAAGAACTTCAACCGAAGCTATTACTGGCGCCTGCTGAAGGAAGGCTTTTCCAAGTATCGGCAGGCATTTTCGGATGTGGTCACCATGTCGATCTACGGGTACCATTTCCGCAAGCTCTTCTGGTCTCCCCAGATTCCGACCAGGTGGGAGGACTGGTGGCGACTCAGAGGAGGGAGTTGATTGGCTGAGCGTGCAACCGTGTGCTACTCATCCATGAGGAGGAAAAGACCATGAACGAAGTCGAAATCGTAAAGATCCCTCGAAGACAGATTGGCATTCGCTTTCTTTATACACTCCTCTACCTGGTGGTTCTGGAAGTGCTCAAGCTCCTGGTGCAGGTTGCCGTCGTCCTCCAGTTCATTTATCTCCTGATTACGGGACGGTACAGTGAACCGCTGAGGAATTTCTCCAACAAACTCGCGACTTATCTCTATCGGGTGGTCCGCTACGCCACTCTCAACGAAAACTTCCGGCCTTTTCCCTTCAACGAGCTGCCGTCAGAGATGGAAAAGCCGGAAGAACGGGTTCACTTCAACTGACGGGCTCAGTCCCCACTTGGGGCGACGATTGCCTCCAAATCCGGGGCAAGCCGGGTTAACCTCTGCTCGTGACTCTGGCCCCGGGCGGCAAAGGTGATGAGGCGGGAGTCATCGTCCAGGAACTCGAAGCGGATGTCCCAGCGGTTTTCGGGGAGCGACCGACCCAGGCGATCCGGCCATTCAATGACGGCGACCCCTGCTCCAAAGAGGCTTTCCCGCCACGGTATGGTTTCCAGGTCGGCGACCGTTACCAGCCGATAAAGGTCGAGGTGGTACAGGTGGAGACGGCCTTCGTATTCATTGATGATCATGAAGGTCGGGCTGGTGACGGGTATCTGCGGAGGAACGCCCATACCGCGTGCAATCCCACGGGTAAAGAGGGTCTTGCCGGAACCCAGGTCGCCCCGGAGTGCGAAGACATCACCGCTTTCAGCCTGTTCCCCGAGGCGGACGCCCAGCCTGAGGCTGTGTCCTTCGCTGGGCGACATCAGTGTCAGCGTGTGCATGCCCCCCGCCCCGAGCCACTCTCCAGGCGGCCGATCACCGCTGGAACCTGCCCTGCCACCTCGGAGGCGAGCAGCCCCCGCCTGAACCGCCCTCCTGCAGCAAGATCCGCTGCTGCGCCATGAGTGTAGACGCCCAGGCAGGCAGCCTGAAAGGGTTCGAGCCCCTGTCCCAGAAAGCCGGCGATCATCCCGGTCAAGACGTCGCCCATCCCGCCGCTGGCCATGGCCGGATTGCCGGAACTGTTGAGTGCCACTCTTCCGTCCGGAGCGGCAACGACCGTTCGATGCCCCTTGAGGACCAGGATTACGCCGTACTTCTGGCTGAAGGTGGTGGCAACCTCCAGCCGATGATTCTGCACCTCCGGGGTCGAGGTGTGGAGGAGTCGGGCCATTTCACCGGGGTGGGGAGTCAGGATCAACGGTGCCGCTGCGTTTCCGAGGAGCTCGGGCTGATCCGCCAGGGCTGTCAGGGCGTCCGCATCGAGCACCATGGGACAGGAGGTTTGAAGCAGCAGGGTTCTCACCAGCTCCTGGGTTTCCGGGTGGAGGGAGATGCCGGGTCCCATGGCCAGCACCTGTTTGTCGCGAGTGAACCACAGGATCTCATCGAGGGCCCCCAGAGCGGCAGTCTGTTCGGCAGTTTCGGCCAGGGGAAGGGTCATGGTCTCGGTCAGCTTGACCTCGAGGATGGGGTTCAGGCTGGCGGGAACGAGCAGGGTCACCAATCCTGCCCCGACCCGCCCGGCACCCAGGCAGATGAGGGTCGCTGCCCCGGTCTTTCCGGGTGAGCCCGACAGGACCGCCACATGGCCGGCGCTGCCCTTATGAGTTTCGACCGGGCGAGGGGGAAGCCATCGGGCGACCAGGCTTTCCTCCAGCCACAGGCGCTTGATCCCGCTCGCTTCCGCGAGCCCGGGCGGAATGCCGATATCGACCACCCGGAGCTTCCCCACGTAGTCCTCACCGGGGGACACCACGTGGCCGATCTTGCGGTATCCGAAAGTGGCCGTGGCGTGCGCACGGACGGCCACTCCCAGTGGGTGGCCGGTGGAGGCGTCCAGGCCCGAGGGAATATCCACCGCCAGCAGAGGCACGGGCAGGGTATTCAAGCCTTCAATCACCCGGCGATAGAGCCCCCGGACTTCGCTCTTCAAGCCTGTTCCCAGGATGGCGTCAATGATCACCTCACTCTGTGCCAGCCATTGCCACTGGGCGGCAAAATCCCGGTCCTCGTTCCACACCAGAACGGGAATCTGCAGCTTCTCGAGAATGCGGAAATTGGCGAGGGCATCCCCTTGAAGGCGGTCAGGAGGTCGCAGGCAGATCACCTGCACCGATGCTCCCTGGCCGTGGAAGAGCCGGGCCAGCACAAAGCCGTCCCCGGCATTATTCCCGGACCCCGCCACCACCGCCAGCCGGTGCTGCGGCAGATCGGGCAGCATCTCGAGGAAAAAGGCCGCTGCCCCTCGAGCGGCATTTTCCATCAGCACCATTCCGGGAATGCCGATTTGGTCGATGGTCTGGCGATCCAACTGGGCCATTTCCGAAGCAGTCAGAACGAACATGGCGTTCTCCAATCCAATATACTGTTATCTCTCCGCATAGTTGGATGGCAATGAAGTGCAGCGGAACTGCCAGTCCGAGTTGATGGAGTTGTTAGACCAAAAAAAGATCATTGTTTACACCCTTTGGATTCCATTGCTTTCCGAACCGCTTCCTTCTCACCCCTTACATTGGCGAGTTCAGAAGCTTCTACTCCGTCACCTTGGCCATAACCCCACCAAAACGCCTGGATTTCGCTTGACTTAATCCTTTGCTCTTGAGCTATAATCAATTGATTTTCTCGACGAGCCAAGGATGCCATTTCTGCAGCAAGTTCTTCACATGTAAAATTCTTATAGTTAAGCCCTGACGTATATGAGCCTGTAATTTGAGCGGGGGGAGTTGGCATATTCATACACCCAGCTATCGTTATTCCAGTTGCGATAATTAATGCTATGAGTCTCAGTTGCTTTTTCATCAATGCTTCTCCTTTGTGCTGGCTATCGCTCGATTATGACCACTGCGGCGCCGTAATCACCGTCATCGGTGAGGCTCAGGTGCCAGGATCGAATGCCGAGTTCCCGGCAGTAGGCCAGAGCCCGTGGAGAAAGGTGGAGTTCGGGCTTGCCCAGATCGTTGTTTTGCACCTCGAGGTCGGTCCAGAGCACCGGCGAGCGCATGCCTTGCCCAAGAGCCTTGACGAAAGCCTCCTTGGCGGCAAAGCGGATGGCCAGACAGGGGGTCTGTAGCTCTCTTTCACGGCAGGTGGCCAATTCCCGGGCAGTGAAGACCCGACGTGTGAAGCGCTCGCCCCAGCGGTTGACGGATTTCGCCAGGCGGTCGACTCGAACCAGATCGATGCCTACGCCGTAAATCGCCACCTCAACCATTCACCAGGGCGATCATTTCCTGCACGGCCCGCTCGATCCCCGTCAGAACCGCCCGTGCGATGACGGCGTGGCCGATGCTGAATTCTTCGATTTCCGAGATCTTGCGCAGCCAGAGGACATTGCGATAATCCACGCCATGGCCGGCATGAACCCCCAACCCAAGTTTGTTTGCGAGTTTCGCTGCCATGAGCACCCGCTCGAATTCCTCCTGACGGCTCGTGAAAGTCTTGGCCTCTGCAAAGGTGCCCGTATGAAGCTCCACATAATCGGCCTCAAGCCGGTGCGCGATCTTGACCAGGCTGGAATCGGCATTGATGAACAGGCTCACCGCCATATTGCCGTCGTGAAGCTTCTTGATGACGTCCTTGAGCGGCTGCTCGTGGAGCGCCACATCCAACCCGCCTTCGGTTGTCAGCTCCTGGCGCTTTTCCGGGACCAGGGTTACCACCTCCGGCCGGATGCGCAGCGCGATCTTGACCATCTCCTCGGTGGCTGCCATCTCCAGGTTCAGTTTCGTCTTCACCGTCCGGCGTAAAATCTCCACATCCCGGTCCTGGATATGTCGCCGATCTTCCCGAAGATGGACGACGATTCCATGAGCACCGGCAAGCTCGGCCAGGGCCGCCGCGATCACCGGGTCCGGTTCGCTCTCCAGCCGGGCCTGCCTCACGGTAGCCACGTGATCCACATTGATCGCAACTCTAGCCACTATCCCTCCTCTTATTCCTCACCCGTTCTCAGATACCACTCAAAACTCTCCGCATCGTGTCGCAGCGCTTTCAGGATTTCCATGGATTTCTTTTCCATGCGGAGGGCCTCGGTGGTGTTGCCTTCATGGTCATAGCCCAGCAGGTGCAAAACGCCATGTACCAGGAGTAGATCGAGGATCGCCGGTAGCGGACAGCGCTGCTCCTGGCTCATGACCATGGCCGTCGGCGCGGAAATCACCACATCGCCGAGCAGATCCGGTTGAATGTCGCCGAATTCACCCTCCCGCAGAGGGAAGCTCAGGACATCGGTCGGGGTAGGTATCTGCCGGTACTCACGGTTGAGGCGCGCCATTTCCTCATCGTTGACAATCAAGATGCTCAGTTCCGCCTCAGTGAATCCCAAGGCGTTTAAGATCCTTGCGGCCACTCTCCGCATTCGCCGCCGGTCGATCGCGATCTGGTTTTGAGTCACGCTGAGTCGAATCACTGGCATCAGCTCTTCCTTTCCCGTTGGCGCAGACCGCCGGATATTCAATCCGCCGATGATGGACGGTTGCCAGGATCTGGTGGAAATGCTTGGCGATTTGGTGGAGATCCTTGAGCGTCAGTTCACACTGTCCCAGCTGGCCATCGCTGAAAACATTGTTGATCAACCGGTTGACCATCCCCTGGATCCGTGCGGGAGTAGGGTCGGTGAGGGAGCGACAGGCGGCTTCCACGACATCTGCCAGCATCACCAGGCCAGCCTCCTTGGTCTGTGGTTTGGGCCCGGGATAGCGGAAATCATCGATATAAATGGGGGGTAGTTCACTGCCCTTCGAGGTGAGCGCCTTCTGGCGGGCTTCCTGGGCCTTGTTGTAAAAGAAGGAAATGAGGCTCGTGCCGTGGTGCTGGTTGATGATATCAATAATGGGTTTACCCAGTCCGTGTTGTTTCGCCAGCTCGACTCCTTCCTTGACGTGGGAGATGAGGATCAGGCTGCTCATGGAAGGGGCCAGTTTCTCATGGCGATTGTCTGAATCAAACTGGTTTTCTATGAAATAGATGGGCTTTTTGATCTTGCCGATGTCGTGATAGTAAGCAGCAACCTTGGCCAGCAGTGAATTGGCGCCGATGGACTTGGCTGCCGCCTCCACCATGTTGCCCACGATGATGCTGTGATGGTAGGTGCCGGGGGCCTGTACCATCAGTTCCTTGAGCAGGGGCTGGTCCATTGTGACCAATTCGAGCAGGCGGATATCGGTGGTGTAGCCAAAGATCATCTCCGCCAAGGGCGTGAACCCGGTAACCAGGATCCCAGCCAGGATCCCGCCGGCGAATCCGAAGAAAAGGTCGGTGACCACGCGGAAGAAGGCCCATTGCTCATTTAACACGGCACCGATAACGATCATCACCACGTTGGTGCAGCCCACCAGGAGCCCTGCCCGAATCGGGACGATTCGGCTGCGGCAGGGGCAGACCCCGTGCACCGCCACAAAGGAGCCTATGAGGAAATACAGAAGGAGGCCGAAGTCCCGTCCCAGCAGCATGCCCGCAAAGAGGCACAGGACCAGCGAAAAAAGCAGGGACATGGTTACCCCAAAAAAGATCGCGGCAACCATGGCACCGGCGCTGATGGGAATGACACGGATGAGGGTTCGACCTGACATGGCTACGGAATTGTCGCCGACCGTATCGGCAACCCACATGATGAAGCTGGCCAGGGTGAGCATGAAAATGAGGACCGTGCCCAGGAATAACAGGTCCTTGTTCTCGAGGTGGGGGGAGGGAAAATGGCGGGTGGCGACATAAACGAGTACCCAGATGCAAAGACCGCTGAAGAGCAGCAGGTTGAGAAAGACCAGCAGCCGGTGGCTGTAGGATTTTCCCTGCTCCTGGCCCTGGAGCTTGAGCAGTTCCTCAGGGCCGATCCGCTGTCCTTCACGGACCAGCATCTCGTTCTTCATGATGTGCAGATACACGGGTTTGACCGCCGCGTATGCCTGTTCCCGCCGTTGTTCGGTTTCGTGGAGATTGAAAAGCAGGTTCGGCTGCAAAACCTGCGAGACCAGAAAAATTACCGGGATGACTTCACGGATATCTTGCTGGTCTTCGAGCAGATGAAGTTTGACCAGCTTCCGCGCTTCTTCGACCTCCTGGAAGGTGTGCGGCGGGATCGACAGGCGCTCTTCCTGCGACTGGAGCTTGCGGATAAGCAGTTGTTCTCCCTGCCCCTGGGGGAGCTTTGCCTTGCTGGAAACCAACCCCTGATGGAAGGCGAGTTGCAGCAACTGGCCGATCCTTCCCTGGATCTCTTTACTGAACTGCTTTTCGACCAGGAATGAAAAGACCTGCTCAGAGACCTGGAACCCCAGGATGGTTTCGAAGTCCTTTTTCTTCTGATTCAGCCGGTCTTGCCTGCTGTCGGCTTCCGAAGCCGCTGGATGCTGAGAAGGTGAAACCAGAAAGGAAGCCTCCGGTTCCTGCTGTTCCTCGACCTGGGGGGCGAGACCCGACAAATCCTGGCGCATCGCCTCAAACGCGGCATCCAGACGCGCGATGAGGCGTTGCGCTACCGATTCGTCCTGATCATAGACCACCGGTGCCTGCCTGGCGGCCTCTTCCCGCTTCCTGGCGGTGGCTTCCCGGTCTTCCACCAGGAAATCCCGTTTTGCCTTGATATTTTGGTAGGCAATATCACCCAGCTGATAGAAGGGAGCTTCAACGATGAAGGACGGCGTGAGAAGCAGGGCGATCAGCAACGTGAACCAGGCCAGCATGAGGCCCCTTTGCACCGAAGACCGGCGCAGCACTTCCGGAACGACAAGCTTGCCCTGGCCTACCCTGGTTCTGCCTTTTGATCTTTCGGGTTCTCGCTTTTCCTTGTCCATAACGGCTCAGTCCCTGTTCATCAGGTGGCCGGCTGAATCCTGGGCTGTTCCATCCGTTCATAGGCCAGGATGATCTCCTGTACCAGTCGGTGCCTCACCACATCGATATTGCTGAAAAACACGAAACGGATGTCCCGGATGCCTTCGAGCAGTTGCATGGCTTCAACCAGACCTGAGGGCTTGTTGTCAGGAAGGTCGATCTGAGTGATATCACCCGTGATAACAGCCTTTGATCCCAGCCCGAGGCGGGTGAGGAACATCTTCATCTGCTCGCTGGTCGTGTTTTGAGCCTCGTCCAGGATGACGAAGGCATCATTGAGGGTGCGCCCGCGCATGAAGGCCAGCGGCGCGACCTCGATGGCTCCCCGCTGGAGGAGGCCGGAGGCCTTTTCGTAGTCCATCATGTCGTGGAGGGCGTCATAGAGCGGGCGCAGGTAAGGGTTGACTTTCTCCGCAAGGTCTCCCGGCAGAAATCCCAGTTTCTCTCCAGCCTCCACGGCCGGTCGCACCAGTACGATGCGGCGTACCAGTTCTTTGGTCATGGCAGCCACCGCCATGGCCATCGCCAGATAGGTTTTGCCGGTTCCCGCCGGCCCGATGCCGAAGACCACATCATAGTGGCGGATGGCCTCGATGTATTCCTTTTGCTTGATGCTCTTGGGAGAAATCGTACGCTTATGAGAGGAAATAAAGACGTGGTCGAGAAAAATATCTTTCAGATTACGATTGAGGTTTTCGCTGAGAATGCGGATGGCATAGACAATATCACTATCATAAAGCGGATAGCCTTTCTGGATCAGGTCTGCCAGCTCTGCCAGCAACCGCTCGGTGAGCTCCACATGAGCCTCTTCCCCAGCGATACTGAATTGATTCCCTCGGAGATGGATCCGCACATCAAGTTGCTTTTCAATGATTTTGAGATGGCTGCTCCGCGCTCCAGCCAGTTGCTGCACCAGCTGGTTATCGTCAAAAGCAATCTGCGCCGATGCTTCTTCAGATTTGGCTCTCGCCGATGATTTGTCCAAGGATCCGGACATCCTCTCCAAAGCGTGTCGTGGCATGCCGGAAAACGGTGCCACTCACTGCCGATCATAAGGCCATGCTGCTCTGCCAAGGCCATGGGAGACTATATCTATCACGAGGTTCGGTCCCTGACAATATGCCATGTAGGCCTGGTCAGTCGCAACCCTTGTTTCCCCTTGCCGCAATATCCTGCTTGACTTTTTGTCACCGTCTGCTAGCGTAATGCCTGTTACGAGGCAGCCGTTAGGGGTGCTCGGATTTCTGGGCTGAGAAAACACCCTAACCACCTGATCTGGACAATACCAGCGTAGGGAAACGGTTGCGAGCTGAGAGATCTTCTAAGTTCGCCACCCATGGCCGTTTCCAGGTTGCTGGAAACGGCTTTTTTGTGCTCCGCAGCGTTGGACGGCAGGGGTGAGTTGACGATGAAGATTTCTTTGCAGGGAGGCAGTTGAGCCATGAACGACCGACTGATCATTGCTGGACGTTCCTTTTGTTCGCGACTGTTGATGGGGACCGGCAAATTCGCCTCTCCCCAGCTCCTGGCGAAGGCCATGGAGGCTTCGGGAACGGAGATTGTGACGGTTGCCCTACGCCGGGTGGAATTGGACAATCCCGAGGACACGATTCTCAGTGTGGTGGATTCGAACCAGTATTTGCTGCTCCCCAACACTTCGGGGGCCCGGGATGCGAATGAAGCCGTGAGACTGGCACAACTGGCGCGGGCCGCCGGCTGTGAGCCGTGGGTGAAACTCGAGGTAACGCCCGATCCCCACCACCTGCTCCCCGATCCCGTGGAAACCCTCAAGGCCGCTGAAATCCTCGTCAGGGAAGGGTTCGTAGTGCTTCCCTATATCAATGCCGATCCGATTCTGGCCAAACGCCTCGAAGAGGTGGGGACCGCGACGGTCATGCCGCTCGGCTCCGCCATTGGCTCCAAGCAGGGAGTGCGGACCCGGGATGCCATCGAGGTGATCATCGCTAAGGCCCGGGTTCCGGTGGTGGTGGATGCCGGATTGGGTGCTCCTTCCCACGCCGCAGAGGCCATGGAACTCGGTGCGGATGCCGTGCTGGTCAATACCGCCATTGCCGTGGCCAATGATCCGGTGGCCATGGCGCAGGCTTTCAAGAAGGGGGTCAAAGCGGGACGGGAAGCTTTCCTGGCAGGTCTCGGCCGTCCTCAGCAGCAGGCTGAAGCATCCAGTCCACTAACCGGGTTTTTGAGGTGATCGCCATGACTTTCTATGATGAACTGCAGCGGTGCTCGTGGGACGAAATCGAACGCCAGATCCAATCCCGCACGGCAAATGACGTCGAACGGGCGCTTGCGACGACGTCGCGCAAGCTCGATGACTTCATGAGCCTTCTTTCACCGGCGGCCGAGCCTTACCTCGAAACCCTGGCCCAGCAGGCGCACCGCCTCACGCAACAGCGCTTCGGCAGGGTAATCAGCATGTTCGCTCCGCTCTATCTTTCCAACGTGTGTCTGAACAACTGCGTTTACTGTGGTTTCAATTCCCACAACCCGGTGGCGCGCCTCAGCCTCACCCTGGAACAGACGGAGGCCGAGGCCAGGCACATCCATAATCTGGGATTTCGCCATATCCTCCTTGTTTCGGGAGATTCGCCGCATATCGTTACCAGGGAATACCTCCACGCCGTGCTCGAAAAGCTTCGCCCGCTTTTCGCATCCATTGCTATCGAGATTTTTCCTCTTAGCACCGAGGCGTATTCCGATCTCATTAAAAAGGGAGTGGACGGGCTTACGGTTTTTCAGGAAACCTACCATGAGCAGCGCTACCCCGATTTTCACCCCAGCGGGAGGAAGCGGGATTTCAAATGGCGGCTGGAAACTCCTGAACGAGGCGGTGAGGCCGGATTTCGGCGACTTGGCCTGGGAGTGCTGCTGGGGCTGTGCGACTGGCGGACCGAGGGCTTCTTCCTGGGGCTGCACAGTCGCTATCTCCTGCGCACCTTCTGGCAATCACAAGTGGCTATTTCCTTCCCGCGGCTGTGCCCGGCGGCTGGTGCCTATCAGCCGGACTTTCCCGTTTCGGATCGCAACTTGGTCCAGTTGCTGGTCGCCCTGCGCCTTTTTCTGCCCGACGCCGGAATGGTGCTCTCGACACGGGAATCTCCCACCTTCCGCGATCACCTCATTTCCCTCGGCGTGACTTCCATGAGCGCCGGGTCGCGGACTGATCCCGGGGGCTATACCCATACCGGCGAGGCCGAAGCGCAGTTCGAAATTGCTGATGACCGCCCGCCACGCGTGGTCGCAGATGTGATTCGCGCGAAAGGGTACGAACCGGTTTGGAAGGATTGGGACCCGGCTTTCCTCGATTACTCGAAGGCGCTTTAGGAGACGTCCATGGAAATCACCGTCAACGGAGAAAAGAAAGAATACCACGGTCCCGCCTCGCTGACGAGCCTTCTCGCGTTTCTGGGAATCAACCATCGCCCGGCGGTGGTCGAACGAAACCTGCGGATTGTGCCGCGCAACGAAATTGAGCGGGAACCGGTCGCCGACGGCGACACCATTGAAATCATCCGCTTTGTTGGAGGAGGATAATGAATCGTGCGGCCAGAAGGAGTAAGTTTCTCGACATCGATCTTTACCCGGTCACCTGTGAGCGGCTTTCGGCCGGGCGCTCGAATCTGGAGATCCTCGAAGGAGTGATCCGGGGCGGTGCCAGGATCATTCAGCTCCGGGAAAAGGAATGCGCAAAGCGAGACCTCTATCAGCTCGCTCTCGCCTTTCGGGAAATTACCAGGAAGGCGGGCGTGCTGCTCTTTATCAATGACCACCTGGATCTTGCCATGGCCGTCGAGGCTGATGGGGTGCACCTGGGTCAGGACGATCTGCCGGTGGTGGCCGCCAGAAAACTGGCCCCGGAATTACTGATCGGCGCCTCCACTCATTCCCTCGAAGAGGCGCGGCAGGCCCAGGACGACGGTGCCGATTACATCAATATCGGGCCGATCTTTCCAACCAAGACCAAGGAAGGTGTTCATCACGAGCTTGGTCCTGAGGCGATTCCCACCATCAGTGCCGCAGTCCGGTTGCCCTTCACGGTGATGGGCGGCATCAACGAAACCAATATCGAACAGGTGCTGGCTCAGGGAGCCCGGCGGGTGGCCATGGTAACCGCCATCACCCAGGCTCCCGAGATCGCGGAACAGGTGAGAAAGCTGCGGGAGCGCATTCGAGGCTACCGGCAAGCCTGAATTCCGCGGTGACGACCTGTGTTCGAGAATAACCCCGCTGCTCCACTACAGCCATCTTTTCCCGCCGTGGATATCCTTTCCACCATTCATGCCTATATTACGGAGACAACTTCACGGAAGGTGCCTGTGAACCTCAAACCTGCAGCACTGATTTCGATTGTGATGATCCTGAACCTGACGGCTCCGGGCGGCAGCCGGTTGTCGCAGGCCCGGGCAGTCACCGAGGAGACAGCCATGAATGGGCATACCGATCCCGCAGCGACCGGCCCGGAAGCAACCGGCTCTCCGGCCGTTGTCAAGACCGAAGCAGAATGGCGTCAGCTTCTGACGCCAGAGCAGTTTCACATCCTGCGCCAAAAAGGGACCGAGCCTGCCTTTACCGGCAAATATCACGACCACAAGGGCCAAGGTACGTACCATTGCGCCGCCTGTGACAACCCTCTTTTCAGCACGAACGCCAAGTTCGATTCCGGCACGGGTTGGCCAAGCTTCCTGGCGCCGCTTGCCCGGTAACGGCAAGCCGGGTTTCCAGAAAGCGACCTTTGCCGGTGGCTGTTTCTGGTGCATGCAGCCACCCTTCGACCAGATCGAGGGCATCATCTCGACCAGCGTCGGCTATGCCAGCGGCAAAGAAGAAAACCCAACCGACGAGCAGGGATGTGCCGGCACCACCGGCCATCATCTATTCCTGGCCTTGCGCAGGCGGATCGAGGCCGGGGTGACCTCCACCAGTTCGTCTTCTTCGATGTATTCCATGGCCTGTTCCAGGGTAAACTGACGGGGAGGAATGAGGCGCAGCGCTTCGTCGGAACCGGCGGCGCGGATGTTGGTGAGTTTCTTCTCTTTGGTGATGTTGACCCAGAGATCGTCGGAACGGGAGTTTTCTCCGACGATCATCCCGGGGTAGACAGGATCGCCCGGATTGACAAAGATGGTACCGCGCGGCTGGAGGTGATGGATGGCGTAGGTTACGGCCCGTCCGTCGCGGTCGGAAACCATGACCCCGTTGGGCCGACCGCCGATCTCTCCGGCATAGGGCTGGTATCCGAGCAGCAGCGTGTTCAGCATGCCGGTGCCGCGGGTATTGGTCAGGAACTGGCTGCGAAAGCCGATGAGTCCCCGGGAAGCAATCTCAAATTCAAGCCGCACGCGTCCGAAGCCATTATTGATCATTTTTACGAGCTGACCGCGCCGGGCGCTCAGCATTTCCGTAACAATGCCGACGAAATCTTCCGGAACATCCACCACTGCCAGTTCCTTGGGTTCACAGAGCTGCCCGGCAACTTCACGGGTGATGATCCTGGGCTTGGAGAGAGAGAGTTCAAAGCCCTCGCGACGCATGGTCTCCACCAGCACTGCCAGTTGCAGCTCACCGCGCGCGCTCACCTGGTAGGCATCACGATTCTCGGCCGGTTCAACCCGAATGCTGACGTTATAGAGCAGTTCCCGGTCCAGGCGTTCCTTGAGGTGGCGGGACGTCAGAAACCGACCTTCCCTGCCGGCCAGCGAGGAGGTGTTAACGGAAAAGACCATCGCCATGGTTGGCTCTTCCACCGTGATAGCCGGCAGAGGACGCGGTCTGGCCGGATCCCCGAGGGTGTCGCCGATATAAAGCTCAGCCACCCCGGCCACTGCTGCGATATCCCCCGCCTCGATCAGGTCCTGTTCCACCCGTTCCAGGCCGTCATAGGAATAGACGACGCTGAGCGAAGCTTTGCGCGGCTGACCATCGGCCTTGAGGAGTGCCACCTCCTGACCGCGTCGGAGTGCCCCGTTGACGACCTTGCCGACGCCGATGCGGCCCACGTAGTCGCTGTGGTGCAGGTTGGTGACCAGAAACTGGAGCGGTGCTTCGGGATCATAGGCAGGAGCAGGGATGGCGGTGAGGATGGTCTCAAACAGGGGAACCAGATCCCGCCCCTGCGCCTCGGGGGCGGTCAGGGCGATACCCGCTTTGGCGTTGGTGTAAAGCACCGGAAAATCGAGCTGCTCGTCGGTGGCATCCAGATCGATGAAAAGATCGTAAACCTCGTTGAGGACTTCCTCGATGCGCCGGTCCGGCCGGTCGATCTTATTGATCACGACAATGGGAGGCAGCCTCCGCTCAAGCGCTTTGCCGAGCACAAAGCGAGTCTGGGGTAAAGGACCTTCGGTGGCATCGACCAGCAGCATCACGCCGTCAACCATGTTCAGGGTGCGCTCGACCTCGCCGCCGAAATCGGCATGGCCGGGAGTGTCGACGATATTGATCTTCACCCCGTTGTAGACCACGGCCGTGTTCTTGGCCATGATGGTGATGCCTTTTTCCCGTTCGAGATCAAGGCTGTCCATGACTCGCTCGGCGACCTGGGCGTTCTCCCGAAAAACGCCACTCTGCCAGAGCATGGCGTCCACCAGGGTGGTTTTTCCGTGATCAACGTGAGCGATGATGGCCAAATTGCGCAGGTCGTTTCGGATCAGCATGGGAACGCTTCCGTTGACCCGTTCCTAGCGGTAGTATTCTATGTTGCCTTCTTCATCTCGCCGATAGGCTTGTCGACACGAAATACATTCGGCACACCCATAGCCCCCATCCATGAAAATGTCACAGATCATCTCGGTGCCGTCGGCATTCCAGTCACTGCAAAGAGGGGTGAATCCCTGTTCTTTGATGGTTTCCCAATGCTTTGCGCGCGATCCAGACATCCTTTCTCCTTTTTCCGTTCCATACTTTACAGGATCAGTACTCACGATCCAACTCAACCTTTGCCCTCGCTTGCCGTGGCAGGTTTCGCGATCCGGAAAGATAGCAGAACTCTGGGTTCCAGGCAATGGCAGGAAAAACCAGGGTCACGGCCGGTCGAACCAAGACAGCCATGGCCGGGAGGTTGTTCGCCCGTCCCCAATTGCCTTGACTCACCATGGCGGCTCCTCTACACTCGGGCCAGGGTTGTTATGGGTCCTACGAGGCAGCGACAGGAGCGTTCTCCGTTTTGGGACAGGACATTCGAGTTGGTGCTCCGGGGAGGGAGGTGAGAAGCGGGAGATTGCCGGCAGGGGGGAGCTGTTTGTCATGGCCAGTCAGATGAATCGTAGAGGTGGGTGAGCAATGAGAAAGATCGTGATGTCGACCGTCGTGATTTTGGCTTTGACCTTTTTTACATCGGCGGATCGGTTAACGAAGCGGCCGCTCTCGGCCTCATTCTCATTGTCCTTGGTGCCACCTGCCTCTTTGCCATCGACCGCATAACCGGAACCGGGATGGGTGGGGTATTCGGGTAGGGTTAAAGCGAAGCTCCAGGAGCCGGGATTACGAGAGAACCGAAGAATATCGAATTCAAGCTGCATAATGTTGAATTTAGGCTGGCCGGGCGGCAGTCCTCATACTGTAGTGATCATCCGGCCGCGTTCGAGAGCAGAGGGCAGACCATGCAGGACCTGACATCCGGACCATCGACTCGTTTCGCCAATATCCACACCCTGGCCAATCGCTTCGAGGCCGATCTGCTGCTGGACGCTCTCAAGCGGGAAGGTATCCCGACGTTCCTCAGGACCTTTGAAGAAACGGCGTACGACGGTCTCTTCGTCTGTCAGCGGGGCTGGGGCTGGCTCATGGTCCCCGAGGAACTGGCGGCGCGGGCAAACAAGATCATCAAGCCCCTGATCGAAGACTTTCAATCCCGGACTAGTTACCTCGATCCCTCGGAAATCGATCCGCAGTTATGGGAGCGGCTCACCGAGGCTGATCCCAAGGTGATCTGCAGGAACGCCGGGGTCGCCTATGAACCGAAGCTTGCCGCCTATGTGGTTCCTTTTCTTACTGCCGAATTCCTCTGTTCCATCGAGCGGCGGAGCATCGACCCGGTCACTGGAGACAGCTTTACGGCCCCTGATTTTCAATGCTGCCTGCTGCTGCTTCACTATCTCCTGGAAGCGAAGCCCTTGGGGCTTTCCGGTAAATGGATCGGAGAAAAGGAGCTCCCTGGAGGTGAGGTCTTCTTTAGGGGCATCCACGGAATTCCTCTCGAACCCGTGACGGCGCTCCTGGGACGCCACCGGGACCGGTTGCGGTCAGTAGCGGCAAAGCTCGGCGGCACGCCCGAACCGATGGGTGATCTGGCTTTCCGTTTTGAGGCCTTGCCGCGCATTCCTCTGCTGCTCGTGCTCTGGGAGGGTGATGAGGAGTTCGATCCAAAGATGCTCATGCGGTTTGACAGCACTATTTCCTCCCACCTCGAAAGACTGGACGCCGTCTGGCTGCTCACCGGGGTTGTTTCCCGGAGCCTTGAAGCATGTGCGAAAGCGCTTTGCGGAGAAGGCGCAGGGGCTTGACCAGCCGTTTCCGGAGGTGCCAGTCATACGGTATAGTACCGCCACCATCGAAACCTCCCGCAAAAGGAGCCCACAATGAAAGTCTTGTTCATCATTTCGACCGACGATGCCGAGACCGGCTACAATGCTGTGAGGCTGGCCAACGTCGCGGTCAAGAAGGGTGATGACGTCAGTCTGTTCATGCTTGGCAAGGGGGTACTCTTCGAGCGCAACTGCAACGAACCGTTCAACGTCATGGGGCAACTCCAGCAGTTCGATGGGGATTTCTACGTCTGAGGGGTCTGCATGAAATCCCACGGTCTGGAGGGATCAAGCACGTGCCCCATCGGTTGGATGGATGATCTTTACGCCTTGGCCATGGAAGCGGACAAGGTGCTCACATTCTGATCGAACCTGGTGTGATCGACTTCCATTCTACGCGGCAGGCAGAACATTGATCGATATCATCATCCGAGCCCTGGAGTTCAACGGACGGAATATATTTCTTTTAATTCTCAGTATGTTATGGCATTTGGCAATGTCCTCTTCTTCTTAATGCAACAGCATTGTCGCCCCCCCCAGTGCGCATCGGGGTCTGGAAATCGTTGAAAACCCTGCATTCGAGCTTATGTCGGAATGATACCAGGGGGCTTAGGTGGGACGCGTCCTGTCCGCACAGATCATGGTGCTCCCAAGGGGGGCTATTTTTCGGTTGCCCGGCATTGAGCAAACATGTTAGACAAACTTGGTTTAACTAAATCGCACACCCTCCAGAACCTTTTGGTCTCGGGCAAGTGCCAGGGCCGGCATCGCTGCGGAGGGGGGGGTGGAGGAACTAACCAGAAGGAGGAAGGTAGTGGCAGTCGTTGGCATGAAACAACTACTTGAAGCCGGGGTTCATTTCGGGCATCAGACCCGCCGCTGGAACCCCAAAATGAAGCCCTTCATTTTCGGTGCCCGCAACGGTATCTACATCATCGATCTGCAACGCACCGTAAGACTCTTCCATACCGCCTACCAGTTCGTCGTGGAAACGGCAGCCGCCGGTGAAAGTGTCCTTTTTGTGGGCACCAAGCAGCAGGCCCGCGATACCATTCTGGAAGAAACCAAGCGGTGTGGCATGTTCTATGTCAATCATCGCTGGCTGGGCGGAATGCTCACCAATTTCAAAACGATCAAGCTCCGGATCGACAGGCTCAAGGAACTCGATGCCATGATCGAGGACGGCAGCATCACGCGTTTTCCCAAAAAGGAAGTCCTCCAGCTGCAGAACGAACGGGAAAAACTGGAACGCAATCTGGGTGGTATCAAGGACATGACGAGATTGCCGGGCCTGCTTTTTGTGATTGACACCAACCGGGAGAAGATCGCCGTTCAGGAAGCGAACCGGCTGGGTATTCCGGTGGTTGCCGTGGTCGATACCAATTGCGATCCTTACGTGATTGATTACCCCATTCCTGGCAATGACGATGCCATTCGCGCTATCCGGCTGGTCACCTCGAAGATCGCCGATGCCTGCCTGGAGGGGCGGCAGCGTTATTCGGAGACCGAGCAGGCATCGCTTGACAAGGAATTTCCAGCCCTGGAAGAGGTCCCAGCCGGGCAACTCCTGAGTGCCGAAGAAAGTGGGCCGGAGGTGGAAATCGTGAATCCCCTGCCGCTGCCTGCCGCAGAAGAAGCATGAGGAATGCCCCCTGACGGGAAGGAAGAGGCTCTACCAGTCGCTTTTCTGCCCAAACCCAAGTCTGATCCGATATTGCCGCGAGGTTGCGAACGATCCCTCCGCAACCTCGCGGTGTTGGCATGCCATGAGTCTGAGGTGCCATAGAGGAGAAATGTTTTGGAAATAACAGCTGCAATGGTTAAGGATTTGAGAGACAAGACAAGCGCCGGCATGATGGACTGTAAGAAGGCTCTCCAGGAGACCGGCGGAGACCTGGAAAAAGCCGTCGACCTGCTGCGTCAGAAGGGCCTCGCCAAAGCAATGAAGCGCTCGGGCCGAGAAGCTTCCGAGGGCATGGTCTACGCCTACATTCATGGTGGCGGACGGATGGGAGTGCTGGTTGAAATCAATTGTGAAACGGATTTTGCTGCAAAGAGCGACGATTTTGTCGAGTTTACCAAGAATATTGCCATGCACATTGCGGCATCCAATCCCCTGGGAGTGGAAAAAGGCGATATTCCTGATGAGGTGATCGAGCGGGAACGGGCGATTTACCTGGCGCAGGCCAAAGAAACGGGAAAACCCGAGAAGATTCTGGGGCAGATGGTGGAAGGTAAACTGCGCAAATTCTATCAGGAATCCGTACTGCTCGAACAAGCCTACGTCAAGGATCCAGACAAGAGCATCCAGGACTACCTCAACGAACTGGTGGCCAAGATCGGGGAAAAGATCATCATCCGCCGCTTTGCACGATACCAGTTGGGGGAGTAGGGGGGTAGTGAGTTCGGATTTTTGAGTTCGGATTTCGGGTTTTTGATTTCCGATTCCGGGGTTCGGGTGATGGTTCTGGCTTTCAAAGGGCAGATAGTGGGAGGCAAAGGGGTAGTGCTCGCAGAGTCGCCTGACGGCAACAATCGGGAGGGCATGGCACGATGAACCAGCAGCCATCAGCCCGGTACCGCCGGATTCTGCTGAAATTGAGCGGTGAAGCGCTTATGGGAGGCGAGTCCTATGGCATCGATTCGGCTGTCCTCGGAGAGGTTGCCGAGGAGATCCGAGAGATTCATCAGTTGGGCATCGAGATTGCTCTGGTCATTGGCGGCGGAAACATCTTTCGGGGGATTTCCGGCGCCTCCCGGGGGATGGATCGGTCCACCGCCGATTATATGGGCATGCTCGCGACGGTGATGAATGCCCTGGCCCTGCAGCAGGCCCTTGAGAAGC
>JAPXSS010000041.1:0-25571 GCA_033812955.1 Syntrophobacteraceae bacterium
GGCGGCGGCAGCCTCATAAAGCCCCAAGGGGCAGGAAGCCAGGCCGGCCCTGACCTGTTCCGCCACCCGCGAGGCAGTGTAGAGTCCTAGTCCAACGACACTCATGAAGTAAGGAAGGTCGGGCACATTCCGATAGAGCCAGCTTTGTGCAAACCGGGGAAGCAGGAGGGGGAGAACGAAGTACCAGATGAAAAGCTGCAGCAGCAATGGTATATTGCGAAACAACTGGACATACAATAAGCCCACCAACCTGGTGAGGCGGTTGGGGAGCACTCTGGCAACGCCCACCAGGATCCCGACCACGAGCGCAAGGCCCCATGCCAGAAGGGAAAGGTGGATGGTGGTGAAAATCCCGTTGAGGAGCAATTCACCGTAGGGCTCCCTCCAGAGAACACTCCAGTCGAAAGTATAGTTCAACATACTGCAATCGCTTTCCCGAATCGCTCGCTTGGGGAAACCTGCCTCAAGCAAGAGCTCAGACAGAGTGAGCGAAGGGGAATGGCTTCACCCTTCGCTCACCTGGTAACTCGTCGATGATGGGATCTTATTCAGGGAAAGCGATCACCTTCAAATAATACTGGTAGTCTTCGGACATCGGCATGGGCACCTCACTCTTTGGTCCCATCCATTTGTCATAGAGACTGTAAAACTCACCGCTCTTGATCAGGTGAACCAGGAACGCATTGACAAAATCCCGCCACTGGGAATCATTTTGGGGAAGAATGAAGCCGTAGGGCTCATACGAGAGAAAAGGGCCGACGATCACCCAGTCGTCAGGATTGGGAGCTTTCTTCTTTTGACCGAAAAGCTGGCTTTCATCGGTGAAATAGGCATCGATCTTGCTCTGGGTCAAGCCAAGAAACCCTTTCGCGTGGTCTTCAAACTGCACAATCTCGCACTTCGACTTGATCAGCCCCTTGCTCACAGCCATTTCAAGGTTCTTGGCATGGTGAGTACCCTGGGCAACCCCAACCCGCTTTCCTGCCAGATCACCGACCTCCTTGAGGCCGCTCCCCTTGTGAGTAATGAATTTCGCCCCGGTAATGAAGAAGGGCAGCGAGAAGTCAATGGTCTCTTCGCGGGAGAGCGTGATCGTGGTGGTGCCGATTTCGATGTCAATCTCACCGTTCACTACCAGGGGGATCCGGGTTTTGGAATTGACTGATTTCTTGACTACCTGGATCGGCTTGTTGAACTTCTTGCTCAATTCCTCTGCCAGACGCTGCGCCACATCCACCGAGAAACCCACCCAGTTGCTGTTCTTGTCATAAAAGCCAAAAGGCGCCACATCTTCCCGAACGCCCGCGGTCAACTGTCCCGTACGTTCGATCTTGGCCAGCACGCTTTCCGCCCGGGACGGTGTGGTGAGAAACAGCGACGTGAACAAGAAAACGGTGCAAAGTACCCACAACAATCGATTCTTCACTGACATCACACTCTCCTTTATAAAGTCACCTTCTTGACCTTCCAGGAAGCGCCAACACCATGCCGTTGACGGACCAAATATCGCGCTGCCATGAATGAGGCTGCTTCCTGCGAACCCCAATCCACAACTAGTGCGAGACGACGTGACACCTATTGCGGATAGCCATCAACATGTCAAATCGGTATTGGCGATAATACAATCGAGTAATCATTGGACATATCTATCGGATAATCACATTATCCTTTCGTTATTATTAATAGGTTGACAATCATTATATATGATATAGACTAGCTCTGTATCGCTCCAGAAAGTATCAGATCAAGCGAATTCAGAGGCTGTTATTAATGATTGTTGATGCGATAAGCCGCTAACTGGATCGATCCAATACAATTCTTCCTAGAACCACGTTTGATTGCTGTTTAATTGAGAAGTGAGCGGGACATCTTATGAACCTTCATTTATGAAGCAGGGCTTCCAGGTCAATAGGTTATTGGCGTTGCGAAGTCCGCGTGTTGAGCTGATCGCCCCCCATTCGAACTTCGTTAAACAAACCTGGAATACCTTCGGTGCTCCGTATTTTTAGTAGTGATGGGCTGGAAGCTGCTCCGGTCCGGCACCTCCCGGTGCCGTAAGGTGGCAGAAGAAAGAGGTGGCACGGATCGATCTTGAGGGATGGATCAAATGCCGTTCGTGCATCATCGCATGCCGATTCAAAGCCATCGACTGATCTAGAGGGAAGAGCGAAAAGTGAACGGGAAGAGCGGGATCCATGGAAGGCCATAGCCGCGGCCTGGAGCTCGCTGCTCGCAACTTGTCACCTGCAACCCGCAACTTTTCGCAAGAGACATGAGAGAGGATCATTGGATAAAGATACCATCACCTTTGCATGCCACTGCGGCTCCGCAAGCTTCGCGCCACGGGTCAATGCCACATTGCGGGATCGCTGTTGAAGCGGGGGATGAAAAGTAGGTGGGATGTACCATTATGATAAGCCATGTCGTTCTGAGCAGACATTTTGCCAGGCAGTTGAAACGCCTGCGCCAGGTCGGCGGGATGGCGAAAGCTGTAGCGGAACATGCTGAAGCCATCATTCAGCAGTGGGTTTGCGGTGACGTGAAAAGTCCCAGGCAGCTCACGAGAAGTACCCTCTATGGTGAAGGTCGGATCAAAGACTGCCGGAAGTATGATCTGGTTGATGCCTACCGGCTTCTGACCGTCCTGGCGGAAGACCATTTGATCTTTCTTTTCGTTGGGACCCACGACGAATGCGATCAATGGATTCGTCATAACACCGGGTGGGTGCCGGAGGACAAGAAGAGAGGCGACAGGATCCTGCCGGTTCAGAATGCCATCCAGGGGACGGCCGATGAAGATTTGGAGCCCAAAGAGGATGAGACGGCGGAAGATTACCTTTTGGGGGAAATCGACGAACGGGACCTTCGAATCGTCTTTTCGGGCATCTGCCGTTCCAGGGTTAATCAGCAGCGCGCTGAGCCTTCTCAAAACCTGGTACGGTGACAAGGCCACCAGGGACAACGGCTTCGCCTATTCCTGCCTTCCCAAGATCGATGACGGCCAGGATATGGCAATTCTGGACATGATCGACAAGATGTATGCGGGAAAGGTCACGGCTTCACCTGCGTGCCGGAACCTGGCATGTAGCAACCCCAACGCCGGCAAAGCCCGGAAAACCCTCGCGAGCTTCGACTGGATGGTACACATCAACATCTTCGACAACGCAGCTCGGCTGTGCTCTCGTTTTAGAACCCCACCTCTTTGTGTCTTCGGATCGGCGACAGATTGAGGCCGCCAAAAGAGAAGGCCTGAAGGTTATGGAAGTGTGAGCAACGATACCAGGAACACCATCCACTGTGATTTTGCAACAGTAACTCCTTCCGGCCCTTTCCCGGCCGACAAAAAATTCAAGCAGCCGGGCCGATCCGGTCCACGGCCTACGGGGTTGCAGGTTTCATACGGCGCACTTTCTCCACGCTTTCGGCCACGTCCATGAGGGGCTGCCGGCGCACCCGGTGGGGCAGGGCCAACTCGGCGGCACTGTCGATATCCTCACCGTTCACCTCCACACGACCGCGAAAAGCAGCCAGGGCCTTGGCCGCCTTCATCATGATGATATCGCCCCGATGGCCGTCCACGCCCACCTCCAAACAATAATCGGCGATGGTGTAGAGCCTGTCGACCCCGATTTCCACCTTCGAATACCGCGCCCGGGCGGCTTCAATCTGGGCCACCAGTGTTCGCGATTCTTCTTCCCAGCCCTGCCCGAAGCGGACGGGATCTTCGTCGAAGGCCACCCGCCGCTGCATGACCTGGACGCGGGCGTCGCGGTCAGCGATACCTTCCACGCGCACGCACAAACCGAACCGGTCCAGCAGTTGCGGCCGCAACTCGCCTTCCTCGGGATTCATGGTCCCCACCAGGACAAAGCGGGCGGGATGGGAAAAGGAAACCCCTTCCCGTTCGATGGTGTTCACCCCCATGGCCGCCGAATCGAGCAGCACGTCGACCACATGGTCGTCGAGCAGATTGACTTCATCGACGTAGAGAATTCCCCGGTGGACGGCAGCCAGCAGGCCCGGCTCCACTCGCTTTTCCCCTTTCTGGAGGGCGTGTTCGAGGTCCAGGGTGCCCACCACCCGGTCTTCGGTAGCCCCGACGGGAAGTTCCACAACACTGATCCGGCGATCAACGACTTCAACCCCCTGCTGGAGCAGCCGTTTTTCACGGCACTCGGTACGGAAGCATTCCCGGCAAAGGGCGGTATCATCTTCGGGGGCCAGTTGAAAGGGGCAATCCTTGACCACCCTGATTTCCGGGAGGATTTCAGCCAAAGCGCGGACGGCCGTGGACTTGGCGGTCCCCTTTTCGCCTCGAATCAGCACGCCCGACAGGGTCGGATTGACGAGGTTGAGAATGAGGGCGAGCTTCATCTCTTCCTGGCCTACAATGGCCACAAATGGATAAACAGCGAGATCGTTCATCTGTGGGAATCTCCTTTGACCAGGTCGACCAGGGTATCGGCCTGCAAATCGTTGGTTCGAAAATAGCGGGCGTTGAGGGCTTCGGCGATCCTGGATGCCAGGCCGAAGCGCACCAGTCCTTGATTTTCCGTGTCCACCACGATGAATTGAATCCGTTCGTCCCGGGCCAGCTTCTGCGCCAGCAGCAGGACTTCATCGAGGGGCTTCCGGTCCCCCAGGGAAACATTCGACCGGCCGTCGGTGAGGAGGAGCACAATGGGGCGCGATGTCGAATCGCGCACCAGTTGGCTCCTCAGCACTTCGCTGCTTTTCAACAGCGCCGCGGAAAGCGGCGTGCGCCCCCCGACGGGCAGTTCGGCCAGCAAGCGTGCAGCCATCTCGATGGAAGAGGTGGGCGGCAGATTCAAGCGTGCCTCCCCCTTGCAGAAGGAAATCATGGCCACCTTGTCCCGCTTCTGATAAGCATCGAGCAGGAGGGACATGATGGCGCCCTTGGTTGCGGCCATTCTCCCCCGGGCCCCCATGGAGCCGCTGGCATCCACTACGAAAAGCAGGAAGTTGCCGATGCGCCGTTCCCGGATCTTTTCTCGGATATCCTCGGGGCACAGCACTACCGCCAGCCGGTTTCCCGCCTTTCGGCGGAGTTGATGAGGGGAGGCGGCTCGAAGGGTGGCATCCAGGGCCACGTCCCTGGTTCCCCGGGGTTCCGTGCTGCGCACGTAGCGTCCCTGCCGGCCGCTGATGCGGGTGCGCGAACGGCGCCCGGAACCGCGTCGAAAAGTGCGGTCCTTGTGGGTCACCAGCCGTTTGACCTTGAAGGTGGCGCCGATCTCGAAGACCCGTTCCAGAACGTTTTGCGGCGGGGCTTCCGGTGGGGCATCCGGGTCCCGTGGCGGTTCGGGAGCGGAGGACTCATCCGGTTTGCTTTCGGCCTGGGACGGCGGTGGTGGCTCCTCGCGGGAATCCTCCCCCTGATCCTCCTCGGGTGGCTCCTGCTCGGGCGGGTCGGGTGGCTGCTCATGGTCATGATCGTGGTCGTGGGAGTGATCGTGCTCCTCCGGGGGCGGCGGTGGCGGAGGCGCGGTCTCCCGCCGGCGGTGGCGGAGGGCCAACGGGGCTACCCGAATGATATCCTCCATTTCGACCTCGCTCCTGCCCTCGAAGCTCGCATGGGTGCGGGCCGACTGCTCGATGACCAGATCCGCGCGATGTCCCGCTACTCGGGCCTCTTGGCAGAGTTCTCCGATGAAGGCGCGCAAAGGGTCGGGCAGGAAGACTTCGCTCAGCTTTTGGCGCGCTTCCTCCAACTTGTCCGCAAGGGCGCGGTTTTGCGCTGCGAACCGCTGGATGAACTGCCAAGGATCGGCATCGAATTCCTCCCTCAGGGTCATCATGGCCACGCGCTGCTCCCGTTCCAGGACGGCTTCGACTTCCACGCACAGCCCGAAACGGTCGAGCAGTTGCGGCCGCAGTTCCCCCTCTTCGGGATTCATGGTGCCCACCAGGACAAAGCGGGCGGGATGCGAGAAGGAAATCCCTTCGCGTTCGAGGTGGTTCTCCCCCGAAGCGGCGGCATCCAGGATGACGTCGACCAGGTGGTCGTCCAGCAGATTCACTTCATCCACGTAGAGGATGCCCCGGTGAGCCCGCGCCAGGAGCCCGGGTTGCACCACGCGGTGGCCCGTGCGGATGGCCCGGTCGAAGTCGATGCCGCCTGCCACCCGGTCCTCGGTGGCGTTGAGAGGCAGGGTGACGACCTGTACCTTGCGCCGGGTGCGATCTTTCGGGCCGTCGCAGAGCAGGCAACGGTGGCAATACCGGCTTTCTTCCTCGGGACCGCACTCGAAGGGACAGCCGGCGAATACGGTAATTTCAGGGAGTAGGGCGGCCAGTGCTCTCACGGCGGTGGATTTGGCGGTCCCTTTCTCACCCCGCACCAGGACTCCTCCGATGCGCGGATTGACGGCATTGAGGAGCAGGGCCAGTTTCATATCCACCTGACCCAGAATGGCCGCAAACGGAAAAACCGGCGACAGACTGACTCTTTTCATCGATCAATTCTCATCAGGATTTCTCTTTCCCGTCTTTCACAGATAGTTCCGGGCAAGGCTGTAAAACGGTCTGAGAGAGGAAGCATAATACAGGCCGTGAAAATACAGCAAGTAGATGATCTTAACGGCCGTCACTGCCACGATAGCCAGGCCCAGGGCCAGCGCAACCGCCATCTCGGCCGGGTGCAGGCGGCGTCCTTTGCGAACCCGCCGGCTGGCGGCGGGGGAAAAACCGCGGCACTCCACGGAAACGGCGAGAAAGCCCGATTTTCTCACCAGGTTGGCGAGGAGTGGGTTGAGGATGGTCACAGCCGTCTGCACGGGATGGATGATTCCGTATTTGAGTGCCTGGAACCCTTTGATGCGCGCGGCCAGCAGGATGGCGCCGACCTCATCCAGCAGGATGGGGATGAACCGAAACGCCGTCACCAGCATGAAGGCCTGAGCGTAAGGGATCCTCATGCGCAGCATGCCCGCCAGCATATCCTGCGGTTCGGTGGTCCACACCACGAGCATTCCCAGGGTGGTCATGACGAGAAAGCGCAGTCCCTGCACCATGCCGTATAAAAAACCTTCCCGGTAAAGCTGAATCCCGCCGGTCCAGCGCCCGATGGCCCCGGCATCGGAGGCCACCACGGTCAGAATCGCCGTGCGCGGATACCCCGCATAGAAAATGGCCTGACTCAGGGTCGTGCCCCATAGGGCCACGGCCAGAAGGATGAAGAGGACCTTCAATTTTCCTGCTTCCGTTCGTGCCGGTACATGGAAGCACAAGGCGAGAGCGAAGAGTGCGCCAAGAGTTGCCGCCCGATCGATGAGGACCACCAGGATGGAGACAGAGAAGAGGCCGATCAGCTTTATCCGCACGTCGAGGCGTTTCACGGGCGATGCCGCGGCATTGACGCTCAAGAGCGACTTTTTCATCGGTTCATCCAAAGGGCCACGAAGTCATCCACTGTCGCCACGGATTCCTGGAGGCCCAGCCCACGCGCGATCTTCATCACCTCACTGGGAACCAGGGCGCATTCGGGATCGAAGGTGGGCGGGGTGAAGAAGTCCCGAGATGGTCCGTCATAGCAAATCCTTCCCCTCTTCATCACCAGCAACCGGGTGGCGTGATCAATGGCGGTAGTAAAATCGTGAGTCGAGAAGATGACGGTTTTGCCCATCCGTTCGAAGTGAGACATCATCTCGCAGATGTTGTTCCGGTCCTGGCCGGTGGTGGGTTCGTCGAGGAGCATGACAGGCGGGTCCAGGGTCAGGAGGGCAGCGACGGCGGTACGCAGTCGCTGCCCTCTGCTCAGAGCAAAGCAATAGTCATTTTGCAGCGGGGCGATCATCATGGCATCGAGGGCGTCCCGCACCTTTTCTGCCACCTTCTCACGGGGAATGCGGCCGTGGTAGAGTGGGAATTTGAGTTCTTCCCCGACGGTATCGCGAACCAGCATCAGGTCGGGATTCTGCAACAGGAATCCAACCCGGCGGCCGAGCACCTGCTTCGCCTTCAAGGATTCACCATCGTAGCGAAGCTGCCCGCTCAGCGGATTCAGCAAGCCCGCGATGAGGAGCAGCAGGGTGGTTTTGCCGCAGCCGTTCGGTCCCATAACGGCCACCCGTTCACCCGGATAGACGGCAAGGGTCAGTTCTTCAAACAACGGCATTGCCGGGTCGTAATGAAACGAAAGAGCGTCGATGGCGACCGCGGGTGTCAACCCGGCTCTCAAATCAAGGGCTTTGCTGTCTCGATGGCCACGGCCCGATTCGCACTTGGGCGACGGCGGACGGTGGGCTTTCGGTCGTCCGTTCTTTTGCAGCAGCAGCAATGCGTCCTCGGCCTTGAGCGGTCTCTCTTTTAGCCCAAGGCGCGAAAACAGGTCGACGCTCTGGGGCACGTTCAATCCCAGCCGGCGAAAGGGCGCCAGATCGTCGAATGCTGTCGCTGCATTCAGATCCACCACGATTTGGCCCTTCTCCATGATGACCACCCGGTCCACCAACTCAGCCACCTCATGAACCCGGTGTTCGACCAGGAGGATCGTGGTCTGGCGCGAGGTGGCCAACTGCTTCAAAACCTCGCGCAGGGCCGAGGCTCCTTGGGGGTCCATCTGAGAAAAGGGTTCATCCAGGCACAGGATTTCATGACCCACCGCGAGCTGGCCGGCAACCACCACGCGCTGCTTTTGGCCTCCCGAGAGCTCATCAGTACGCTGGTGCAGGGCGCCGCTCAGCCCCACGCTGGCCAGCGCCTCGACGACCAATTGATCGATCCGGTCCTCCGCGGCCCCCCTGTTTTCCGGTCCGAACGCCACCTCGTCCCGCACCAAGGTGGCGAAAATCTGCTCGTCGGGATTCTGGAACACCAGGCCCACCTGTTTCGTCACCTCATGGAGGTTTGCCCGGCGGGTATCATGGAGGCGGCCGATCTGCACGCGGCCCGACATCACGCCGCCGGTTTCATGCGGGATGATGCCGCAGAGACATTTCATGAGGGTGCTCTTGCCGCACCCCGTCGGCCCGGTGATGAGCACAACACTGCCTTCCGGCACCTCGAGACGGATATCCTTCAGCGTGGGTTCGCTACGGCCAGGATAGGTGTAGCAGAGATGATCGACGATCACGCGGTAAGGACTCATTCGACCACCATCCTCAGTCTTTTGCCCATATTCAAGCCGAGCACCGTTCCGATGATGGTATAGATCACCCCGTTGACCAGGCAGTTCAAGACAATATACCAGTCCGCGTAATAGAGCCGGTAGAGGAAGATGGCCGACTGAAAGGTGAACAACATGGAGATGACGTCGGCTATGGTGAAAGCCAGGATCAGGGCCAGGGGGTTCAAGGCCGTGTCCCTGTTTCCCCGGGTGCAGCCGGTCAGCCACAGGAAAGCTTCCGCCAGAAAGGCCTGCACGGACATCCAGATCACGGATACGGCGGAAACATTGCCCAGCATCACTCCGGAGAGCAGCAGGCGCACCGTCATCACCAGCGTCATCATTCCTTTGCGGGGGACGAGCACAATCAGCGAGGCCCACAAGGTATACTGGACCACCCCATAGAAAAGACCCGTGGCCAGAAAACTGAACGGTTGCAGGAGAGCCTGGAAGAGGTCGGCCAGGAGGGTGCCGGGAATGTTCACCACGACAAATCCGACCGCCCCGTAGAGGGCCGCCAGGATGATCCAGCGCACCTTGTAGGTGCCGTAGATGCGTTTGAAAGAAACCAGCATCACGGGAAGGAAGATCGCGGTTAGCAGCGCTCCCGCACCAGTTGCGATCATGGGCCCGACGGGCTGCCGGGTGACCTCAAAATCGTGGGTATAGTCGGCAAACGGGGCCCTGGTGCCGAACTGGGTGAGCGTGCAGCGCAGGCGGTAGGTTCCGGGCAACACCGAGGCCGGTTCCACATAGATCGGCATGATGACTCTTTGCGCGCCGCTGCCGGGGACAACGACCGAGGTGAAAATTTCACCTGCCGCGGTCACGTGAACGTGCGGCCGAAACGCCTCCAGGTTTTCGCCGGTATTCGGGTCCTCGACCCATCCCCGCATGATGAGAGCGACATCCTCCCCTGTAGTATTCCTTAACATCACGGTGTAGAAGCTGAACGGGACCATGTGATGGTCCGTATCATCGTCGCGGTGGCCGGTAACCAGGGCAAGGAGCAAAGGCATGGGCGCCAGATGCAGCATGTCCGGGATGAGCCGTTGGTCGCGCTCCCCCTTGTCATCGGTGGGGAAATCGATGCCGGACGCCCGGACGTGCTGGGACAGAGCTTCCGGCTCAAGCACGCGGATGCCTACCGTCTGCTGAAAAATGATCTCTTGGGCTTCAAGAATGCGAAGGGTTACCGCTCCGGAGTCCGCCACCGCCCGGTCGGGACTTATCACCCGGATACCGATAATCTTCGAATCGTAATGGCTGGTCAGGTCCACGCGCTCCCGGAATTCGACGGCGCCGGACCCCGTGGTGCCATACCGCTCGTCGTTGCGGTCTACAATCTGAAACCCTCTGGAAAAAGCCACTTGCACATCGAAGCGCCTTGGCGAAGAGGCATCATTTTTCAACTGCAAGCTGCCGGTGATCTCCGCCGCTGCCGGCACCACCGTGCTCGGGCTCTTCATGCCATAGGGAAAGTGAAAGAGGAAAAGCTCGTCACGCGCCAGTTCGGGTGAGACCACCGGGTACTCGAAGTTGCCCGCATCCGTTGCCAGGTGGATGCGATAGCGGCTCTTTTCCGTCCAGTTGAAATCGATCTTCACGGTCTTGTTCCGGTACCCCTTGGAAAATGCGGTACGGGCGACTCGGGCGCCATTCCCCGCCACTATCACCGCCGCCCGGATTTCCACTTCCCGGTCCAGTTCGATGGTGACCGCTCCCGGCGAGAAAACCGCCTGCTTGACCTGCGGGACTTTCCGGCTGCAGGCAAGGAGGGTCAGAGCGAGACCGATGGCAATGAAACCCATTTTTAGCTGCTTACTTGTCAAGCGAGGCATCAGCAAGGAATTGGGTCGGAATGATATGGAGCTTGTGCTCGCCGGCCAGGGTGTCGTTGGCAAGGCGAATGGGCAGTTCAATGCCAGCGAAAAAAGAACCGTCCGGAGCGATTTCCCCTGACGTCGATATGCCGCTCAATTGGAAAGAACCGAGTTGTTCCACCACGGACGGTTCCCCCTTCCGGTATTTCATGAAATAGAACCCCGCAGCATCCAGCGATTTCTCCAGATAATTGTGTTCCACCAGGACCACCATCAGCCCCGATTCCAGGTGACCCCGCACGTCGGTGATATCGCCGGGCGCTTTCCATTTCCAGAGGAGCCTGCCGTCCCGGTCGAACAGGAACGCCGAATTGCTATCCGGGTGCTGATTGGGCGGCTGGCGGACGATGCCGGCAGCTGTCTGTCTGGCATGGGTGCTGCTGGTTGTCATGAAGATGTCCCCGTTATCAAACACCACGTTGCGGCTGGAACAGGCATAGATGGGAATGCCGCTAACTTCGAGGAGTGGGGAGACCTCTTTTTCCCAGATTTTCTCCAGAGCAGGCCCCGCCTTGACTCCCAGGAGGATCAGCCGCCCGTCGACGGTGCCCACGCTGATGAAGCGGCCGTTGGGCGAAATTGCCAGGGAATACCAGATGCTGGTATAGGGCATGAAAGTTGGCTCGATCCGGTAAGCACAGCTCTGCACGCCGCTGTGCGCATCGATCAACCGCACAGTGCCGTTGGGATACTTTTCCTCCGGTGTGCCCTGCCGCCAGTAGCTGGTATTTACGCCCAGCACCTGGTCGAGCGTCTTCGAATACCGCAAATAGGGCATATGGGTGTCCATGGTTCCTTGGGCCGGGTAGCGCCATAGCAGCTTGCCGGTGGCAGGATGGAATGCATAGAGCACGGTATTCAGCGTATCGTTCACCACGCTGGCGCCCGTTGCCAGTGTTGTGAGGCGCCGGTCGCGATGCGTGCCCGCCGCCAGCAAAGCCCCGTCGCCGGGCACCATGGCATAGAGACAGCACTTATCGAGGGTCCTGTAGGTGACGGGCTGGTTCGAAGCGGGCCGTCCCACATCGTCACTGATCGAGTACGACCATCGCTCCTTGCCCTCGTTCACGTCGATGCCGTAGACCTTACCGTCCATACTGCATTCACCGGCGAAGACGATCTGAGAATCGCTGGAAAATCCAAGGGTTTTGCCGTAGCTCTCGGGAATTCGAAAATGCCACTGTTCCCGGCCGTCACTACCGAACAGACGGACCATCTCATCATGGCCGGCAACGGCGATCCACTTCCCATCGGGAGAGACGGCTACCGCTTCATCCGCTCTTCGCTGCCACTCGCCCACCGAAGGAATATTCTCCGTTGCAAGCACGCCGAGTGCTACCTCGATTGGTTCGTTCGGTAAGGCAGTCGTCGCTTTGGTTCCTTGTCCCAGCCAGTATGCCAGCAGACCGGCCGTCACGACACAGCCGACCAGAGCAATGGCCGGAATGGGCGATAAGCTTACGGTGCGTTTCGAGCCGCTCATGGTTCAGTCACCCGCAGCTTGTCCTTGATTTCCTTCATCTTGAGGCCCCAGTCAGCCACCTCCTCCGCGGTGAGAATGTCGATAGCGCCACCTTGAAACTCTCCCGTGACCTCCCCCATGCCCTCTTCGATCCAGCCTTCGACTTCCAGATAGGCGTCCTTCAACCCCTGCAGGATATCCGGATCGGTGTTCCACAGCCCTCGCTGGTTGGCTTCCAGCAGGCGCCGGCCGATTTCTTCCAAGGCCCAGGGATTGTTCTCCTGGAAAAACCGCCGCATTTCTTCATCAAGCAGAAAGGTCTCCGCGATATCGTCAAAAACCCAGTCATCCACTTCCCGGGTGGTCGCCTGCCAGCCATAGACCCGGCCGATTCGTTTGGAAATGTCGCCGGCTCCTTTGTAGCCGTGCCGTTTCTGGCCTTCGATCCATTTGGGATTGAGCAGCTTGGTACGCACCACCCGGCGCACCTCATCGGCCATATCGCGCACTTCGACGTGTTCCGGTTCCCGGGTATCGCCGTAGTAGGTCCGGACCGGCTTGCCGGAAAGGTTTCTGGCCGCGGTGGTCATTCCTCCGTGGGTGCCGAAATAGCAGCAACACCCGAACAGGTCGTATTCGTCGCTCACCACCTTGTTATAGGTGACGTCCACGGTCTTGAGGCTGCCGGCCAGCTGGCGGTGTTTTTCCTCGCCGAAGATCCCCTTGCCGTAGGCGTAGCCGTTCCAGAAAACAAAGATATCCGAAAGATCCTGTTCGTCTTTCCAGGCCGAAGCGTATATGGCGAGGTTCACGCCGCTGCTGTAGGTACCCGGTTTGGAGGCGAAAATCCGCAAGGTGGCATCCCGCCAGGCATCCCTGTTCTCTTCACTCGCTCCTGTTTCCGCCATTGTCGCCAGCGAATGCTTACGGACGAAATTCATTTCTTCGGGCTCAGGCAGGGCTGCCACCGCCTGAACGGCTTCATCCAGCAGTTCGACGCAGTTGGGGAAATTGTCCCGGGTGATGCCGGACACCCGCACAGTCACATCGACCCGCGGGCGGCCCAACGCCTCGAGGGGAATGATGTCGAAGCCACTCACCCGACCATTGGGGTGCCACACTGGTTGCACTCCCAGCAGGTGAAAGATCTGGGCCAGTCCCTCGCCGTCCGCCCACATGATGTCGGTACACATCCAGAAAATGGCGATATTCTCCGGGAAGCGCCCTTCTTCCCGGCGATGTTTTTCGATCACCGCCTCCGCCAGCTTCTTGCCGATGGACCAGGCGGCCTTGGTCGGAATCCGGTAGGGATCCAGGGAGTAAAAGTTTCTGCCGGTTGGCAGGATGTCATCCCGGCCGCGTGTGATCAGCCCTGAAGGACCCGGCCGGATATAGCCGCCGGAAAAGCCGTGCAGGAGTGATTCAATCTCGGTCGATGCCTCGATCCGCTGGTTCAGATCGGCAATCCTTCCCCGCAACTGATCAAGCAGCGGCGCCTGGTCGACGCTTTTCAGCCGGTCGCCGAGGATTGCTTCGGCCAGCTGCCGAGGCGGAATGCCGTCTCCCTCCAGAAAGTGGCGAATGAAGCTCTTGCCATATGCATCAATTTCTTCCAGGAGCTCGCCGTAGCTCTTCTTGCTCACGGGGCACACCTTGCCACCGTCGGCCAGAAGGTCGGCCAGACTGAGGCCCATGAGCGACGCCACCACCTTTCGCAAAGAAACCGTTTCACCCGCATCGTAGCGCAGAATGGAGTTGATGAAGCCCACCCGGCGCTCGCCTTCGGGGCGTTGGCCGAAGACGTGCATCCCATCCTGAATCTGCGTGTTCCGGATGACGGACAATGCACCATGAGCCGCCTGGGCAATCTCCTGGAAGGGCAGTCGATGCACCGCTTCCTCGTTTAGCTCGCGGAGGCAGGTTCGCCGGGGTGGCTTTCCTTCCTCTTCTGAATCCCGCACGAACAGCTTGATTTCCTTGTCGAGATTGGTCTTTCGAATGGCTTCTAAGATGAGATGCTGCAGGGCATGGGCCCGGCCTGGATCGGTCTCTTTGATTTGTTCGTATTCGCCGAGAAAAGTCCCGAGCTCTTCCAGTTCTTCGTAGAGTCCGCCCTGGACCATGACGGTCTGCATATGGTTGACCAGGGTTGCGTAGGAGCGCCGCTTAGCGATCGTGCCCTCGGCGGGGTTGTCCGCATTGTAGATGTAGAGGTGGGGAAGATCGCCGATAGCGATGTCCGGATAACAATCGGCGGAAAGGGCGGTGCCTTTGCCGGGCAAAAACTCGAGATTGCCGTGGGTGCCCACGTGGACGATCACATCCGCACCGAAATCCAGCTCCAGGTAGCGATAGGTCCCCATGTACTGGTGGGGGGGCGGGATGTCCGGATCGTGCAGAATCTTGCATACCTGGCCGTCACATCGCGCCCCCGCGCAGCCTCGTTTGGGCTGCACACAGACCACCGCATTGCCGTACTGTACTCCGGTCACCAGGATCTTCCCGTCGTAGACCATGGCGGCCGGCACGCCGTTCATCTCTTCGCCAGGAGGCTTTCCCCAGGCGTCGTTCATGCGCTTGCAGACTTTCTGAGACAAAGTGTTGAACCACGCTTCGTATTCCTCCCGGGAGACCTGCTTGAGCACTCCGCCTTTCTGGACGATCTCGTCCACCGTGGTCCAGCGGAATTCGCTGATCGCCTTGCGCCTCATAATCGTTTCGATCAGCTCCCTGCCGTCCTTCGGAGGATCAACGCTGTAGCCGGCCGCCTGCATGCGGTGCATCACCCGGGCGACACTTTCGAGCGTATCCAGGTGCGCGCCGCCGCCTACCGAAGCTTCCACCGAGGCGCAGGGGCTGTTCAGCAGAATGAATGCCACTTTGCGTTCCGCGACGGGTTTTTGTCGCAATCGGAGCCAGGCGGCCACCCGCCGGGCGACCTTGAGGCATCGTTCCGCGATGGGGGTACGCCGCTGCAATTCGCCTCCCACATTGCCTGCACCGCCGATAACGAGCGGCTCGATCACTCCTTCGAATTCGGGCATGGCGATCATCATGCCGATCCCTGGGCCAAGCCCTTCGGCATCGCGTTCCCAGTCGTCAACCGTCTTGTGATACATCGTGACCGGGGAAAAGACCGGAACATCGAAGCGCTTCAGGATTTCCACCCCGCCTTTGGCCGTTTCCTGGTTGCCGGGGTCCTCCTCATCGGTGCTGCCGAGCAGGTAGTATTGCAGCCGGATGAGGGCGTCAATGCGGGGCGATCCGCCATCGTCCAGAAAGAAATCCTGGATGACCTGAGCGCCGCCTTTGCAGCCCAGGTTGACATCCTTGAATGAGTTGGAAAAGACCGGGAGAACCTTCAGACCCACCACTTCCAGCGCCCGGATCAGAGCGTCCTCCACCGCCATGTCTTCATTCACCCAGTGGTGACGATGAAAATGAATGCCGACGGTGCCTTTGACGCCCTCTGCGCCGTTTTGCGGCAGGCGGGCATGGTCCCAGGCGATATATTCCTCCACGGAGGCGAAAACGTCGGGTGCATCCGGATGGTACATCCCCTCCCAGAGGATCGGCTCGGGCTCCGCCACCTCGAAGTCCAATCCGCCCACTTCCCGGGCCACATACCTCAGCATGCTGATGAAATTTCGTTTACCGTTGATGGCGATATAGGACATGACCTTGGCCACCACTTCCGGTTTGACGGTAGAAAGCGCCCACTGGGTCGGATCGTAGCCCACACAGACGACGGGAATCCGTTCCCGCAGTTCCCGAAGTCGGCCTTCGATAGTTTCCCAGAAACTCTCGTTTGCGCGATAGAGAAAGATCATATCCGCTCGGCCCGCTTCTTCCAGGACGGCATCGAGCCGCTCCGGGGCTTCTTCTAGTTTCTTCGATGAGTAGACTTTGCTTTCCATCCGGTCGGACAGGTCCCTGCAGGCATGCAGGAACATGTTCAAATAGCTCTGCCACATGATTGCGACCATTTTCATGGCAACATCCTCCGCGGATCAAGACCCAAAAACTTAGAACTTCAGCGCCAGTTCCGTGTACCAGGAGGTACCGGGCGCCATCCGATAGTAGTAGTATTTTTCGTTAAACATGTTATCCACCGAGAAAGAGATGGAGGCGGTCGGCGTGAGCGCGAAGGCGATCTTCACATCGGCCACGAAAAAGGGATCATAAGAACCGAAAACCCCATTAACCGTATCCGTGTTCTCGTCGGTGCTGTAGCGCTTGCCCACATATCTGCCGACCAGGGAGCCGGAAAAGCGTCCCCATGCGAAATAGGCACCCGCATTGGACATGTATTCCGGGACATCCGTCAGCTTCTTCCCGACCGAAAGTGGTTTTGTGTCATTTTCCGTTATTTTCGCATCGGTATAGGTAAAGTTGGCAAAGACCCTCAGCCACTTCGAAAAACTCTGTTCGAATTCAACTTCGACTCCTCGAGTGGTTGCTTTGCCGGCGTTGTCCCTTTGATAGACCGCCAGTGTGGCATCGGTAGCAGTACTGTAGATCAGGCCGTCAATGTAGTTGTCAAAATAAGTAACCCCGATCTTAGCGCCTTTCCAGAGCTTCTGTGCTACACCGATATCCCAGGAAGTGGTGGTCTCAGGATCCAGATTTGGGTTCGACTGATAGACGGTGCCATAGGAACCGGTGTAGGTTCGGTACAACTCGTATACGGTCGGTGGCCTGAAGGCCCGCCCGACCGAGGCCCGCAGGGTGGTTTTTTCCCAGGGTTTGTAAACCAGGGACCCTTTGGGGCTGAAGTAGGAGGCAGAGCGCGAATCGAAATTCATGGGATAGCCCTTCTTGCCGATATCGTTGGCATAGCCGTCGAAGGTCTTCCACCAGTCCTCCCGAAACCCTATATAAGCGGTGAGGTTTTCCAGGATCGTGATCTCATCCTGCAGAAACAGCGCCCATCCCTGATCTCTCCCCTTTGCCTCGTAGGTTAGGTTTGTCTCTGAATTCTCGTTGCGCCAATTGGTGACGTTGTGTGTGGATTGGTCCACACGGGAGTAATTGTAAGTCCCGCCGAAGGTCAGAAGGTGGCGGGTCAGGACGGGCAAAGTGAATTGCAGTTCCGAGTTGTAAGCCTGCAGCGGACAGTCCGATACCGTGCCGGGCCCTCCGAAGCGTGTTGCAGTGGAGCCGGGTACCGTATTCCACGATTTGGTCCAGTCAAGAAGTCCCGCTGAAAGCTTGACTTTCAATGGGGAAAGTTCGGTTTCAAGTTTCACGCTGGAGTTGATCCCGTTCCAACCGTACTTTCCCGCCAGAAACGAAGACTCGCTCACCCCCGAGTAGGACCACACCTCCTTGCCGGAACTGTCCCGCAAATACGTCTGGGGAGTGTCGAATTCGTACTCATTGCTGCTATTCATGAAGGAGATGCTCAATTTGGTGGTATCGGTGAAATCGTATTTTGCCTTCAGGGTGAGACTGTCATCCCACCAGCCGCGATCGCCCTTGTCACCGATCAAGTAGCGCGTGGTGCCTTGCGTGTCAGTGGTGTAGGCCCACCCCGAAATTCCTGCAGGAGGAGCCTTGCCGGTTACATCAAAATCCGTCGGATAGCCGTCCGTCCGGCGGTGTCCATAGCTGACGAAGGTGCTCAGTTTGCCGAAAAACTTATCGCCGTAGGAAGCATAAATGCGACCCAGGTTGTCCAAACCGTCTGCCCCGGGCATGCTTGAACCAAAGCCGGCTTTCACGGCGATCTCCCTTTTTTCGGGCATTTTGGTGAGCAGGTTGACCACTCCGCCCATGGCATATCCGCCGTAGAGGCTTGAAAACGGGCCTCTGACCACCTCGATCCGGTCAATATTTTCGGGGGCTATCCCCAGCAGATCTTTTTGCCCCCCAGAAAAAGGATCGTTGAGGGTGAGTCCGTCCAGCAAGAGGAGCGTTCTCTGGGAGCCGGGAAACCCGCGTATCTGAATGTTGGCGATGGGGTCGAGAAGCCCGGTGGAGCGCCGGTCAAGAACACCGGCAAGGGTATTCACCGCCTCATCCACCGTCTGAATGTTCCTCTCTTCGATTTCCTTCTTGGTCACCACCGAAACACTCCCGGGAGCCCATTCCACATCTTTGTCGGTCCTTGTGGCGGTGACCACGATCTCTTCCAATCCATATACATCAGAACTCACCTGTTTATCGTCGGGAGCGTCGACACCGGCACCGCGCAACTCGGGAGCCCCAAGGCAAAAAACTGCAAACACAAGCGTCACTCCGATCCATCCCCGCATCCGCATAGCTTTATCTCCCTGTCTGATTTTCAATCCTTCCTACGCCTTGCCTCTGGAGCATTTGCACAGCCGGGGTGCTTGACAAAAAGCGTCCGGATTGATGGCAAAGCAGTGCTCCCTCCCGGATTGCCAGTTACCGTCCGGTTGTTTTTGTCATCGTGTGAACCGACCGTGCAGAACCTCAGCAACGATTTCGAGAACAGCTGAGGCTGAAACTCGACTGGATGGGACAAGCGGCTACGGAGAGCATCCTCGACAAATCTTGACATTTTGCCTCGGCTTGCTACAAAGCGGATGAGCCCGGTAGCGCCTTCTGCCGTGTTCCGGGGAGAACGGCCCGAAACCATTGACCGTGGGCGGGCAGTTCTCCCCTTCTTGTTTTCTGTTCGGGCGTCAGCGTTCCGCATGCAAGAAGAATTAAATCCCTGGTGTTCCCTCAAACAAGCGGTGCGGCTATTCCCTTTGCGCCATAAAAAAAGCCATGAGGGCGCACGCAACGTGCCAACGCCTTCATGGCGATGATTGCTCCGTAGTCGGAACTTTTCAATCTACAACGCAAGGCTCGCCTTCTATAGCGAACCAATTTCTACTTCATGAGGTTTTGCTTTTCCCTGAAAGAGCCCTTCAAGGCTCGGCTTCTCAGCCCCCAGAGGAGACGCGCGTCACTTGGTAGTCAAGGTTGACGCGGATGTCAAGGGGAAATGAACACCCGCGCTCTATACAGCCAAGCCCTCGGGATTAATCGTTACGGTGACCCATGGCAATTCCACGAGCATCTGCCGGATCGGACCGGTCTTCTCCGAAAGGGGTATGGAGCATCGTATCGATATCGGCCCAGAGCAGGCGAAGGTTGGCGAGGGCAATATCCTCGAAAGAGGGATGGCCCTCGACCAGGCTGGATGATTCCTGGTTGACAAACAGCACCATGTTGAGGTAACGATGATACCGTCAATGAAGCCAGGAAGGCTTTAGTGGAGCTGATCTCCGCTGGTCTTTCTGGCTTTTTTTGTTGCTCGAAAGCCACCCGGTGAGACAACCTGCAAAAGGCTTCGGTTAATCGGCGGAAATGAGGCGCACTTTGTCCGAGAGACCCTGGGGTGCTTTCAAATGCAGCCGGGCAGTTTCCCTGGCGGTTTCCTGGTTAAGACCGCTGGTAATGAAGGCTTCTTTCTCTATTTGCACCAATGGAGGCAGGAAAATAGACCCAGTGAGTGCCGATGGGTGCTCAGCTTCAGAATCCTGAGCAACCGGGAACTGATGATCTCGGACGAGAAAGACAGGAAAATGTTGGTCAATATGGCCATGAAGAGGGTGGTGGATTTCCATGGTCACCTTTGCCCGGAGTTGGTGATCGGCATGAAGGCGTGCGAGTATGCCCAGGAATTGCTCTTCCCGGAGGGTGAACCCAAAGGTCGGCTTTCGGTAGTTGCCGAAAATCGTTCCTCCGCGCTTGATGCGCTTCAAGTGCTTCTGGGGGTGACGGTCGGCAACGAGTGTCTCCAAATCGTGGATGTCGGCAAGCACAACTACACTTTCATTTCCCGCGAACCCAGAAGATGTCTCTGTCTGCGACTGAAGCTCCAGCACTTCGGCGACGAACCCGAGTACACCGTCCTCCAAGAAAAGACCCGCTGCAATCGAATTACCCTGGATGAGGTAGTAGATTTCCAGAGGCTTCTGGATGGTCGCGTGCACAAACTGCTCACAGCTCATCCCCAGAACCTTTTTGAAGTCCATCATGTTGGCGCCCTGCCCCAGAGCGTGGAATACGCTCCAACCTACCTGCCCTGTTCGGGCTGCGGTGAGGGGGTACTGCTGGAACGACTCGTTTCCTGCCAAGGAAAATCCTACTGCCTGCCATGTTTTCGTTTACTGAAGGAATCCGGTAGTGGCCAAATCCTACACTGACAGAGCAGCTCGCCGAGTCGGGGGAGAGTGTTTTGCCGGTAGACCTTTCAGTCGAGATCCGGAATACATGTCCAAGAAAGGAGGAGTCGAGATGGTAAAACAGGTTTCCGAAGGAGAGAGCCATGATCACCATCATGTGACATCCGATCATTACCACGATCATGATAGCCGGCCGGTCAGGGGCTTGTCCCTCTCGGCAAAAGAACGACTGATCATCCGGCTTGATCGCTCCATGCAACACAACAGTGAGCATGCCGATTTCTATGGGGAACTGGCTGACGCTGCCGCTGCGGCGGGAGAAGAAGAGGCCGCCCGGCAGATCCGAGCGGCCATACCCTGCATAACCCGCCAGAACGAATATTTGAAAAAGGCTCTCGTGGTTTTGCAAGCCCGGTGAAAGGGTTTGGCAGCCCGGCAAGTTTGTCTTGTGGCATCATCCCCAGGAGGAGATAGGGGGAACCAATCTTCCATGGAAGCGAGGAAACTATAAGATGTGCGAAGCAAATGCCTACTTGATTCGAGACGGACAGGAAGAACTGGTCATGAATGCGGTCGACATTCTGCGGCCGGAGGACGGCTGCATTTACCTGCAGGATGTCTTTGGAGAACAACGCTGGATCAAGGCCCGCATCAAGGAAATGAATCTGGTTGAGCACCGCATTCTCTTTGAAGAGATTGTTGGTGCGACAGACTGAGGCGGCCATGCGGGTGGCAGTGATCGACGGTCAAGGAGCAGGCATCGGTTCGTCGATCATCCGGAAAATCCGGCAGCTCTGTGGAAACAATCTCGAGATTTGGGCTCTCGGGACCAATGACGTCGCCACTTCCCAAATGATGAAGGCCGGTGCCAACCGGGGTGCTACCGGGGAGGGTGCCATCTGCGACTGTGTTGGCCAGGTGAACGTTATCCTTGGTTCTCTCTCAATACTGGTCTGCCACAGCATGATGGGCGAAATCACGCCGGGCATGGTGGTGGCCGTGGGGACCTCTGAAGCCGTTAAAATCCTCCTGCCTCTGGTTTCTGAGCCGGTAACCGTAGTCGGCGCCATCGGCGCGCCGCTGCCCCATCTGGTGGAACGGCTGGTGAGTGGCTATCTCGTAGCCGTCCTGGAGGATGGAGGGTGCAGTCTGCCGGTACGGGGCTGAAGTTCTCGCCGGGAATCCTTGCCTTATCCCGATGGAAAAATGCGGCCCGGCACCAGCAAGAGACTGTCCGATAACAAAGGTTGCCCTTGATCTCAAGGTAGTGGGCGGGTGCCCACGTGCTGTGCCAACAGTGGCCGTAGCTCACTCCAAGAAAACGGCGTACTTGTTCTTGGACGATCGCCAGGGGGGTATTAGCGTCCGGCTTCGCAGGACCGTTCTGCCGGGCAACTGAGTGGCAATTGAAAGCCCGACCTCAAACGAGAGTTCGACTGTTTCTCCCAAGGGTTCCTGGCAGAGGGCATCGATGAGATAGCAACCCATTCCCAGGTCCCCTTTGAAGGTGTCGCCAAACCCCACAATAATCTCCGGCGTTCGAACGATCAGTCTGCGGCAATCAGGAATTGGAATCAAGCGCAGAGGCATAGTCGTCGGCGGAGCTTGTCGGCCAACGAGCATCGCCGTGACCGGGAGCTTGATCCAGCGCGCAGACAGTCGAAGACAACCAGGGAAAATCGGTCTGCAAGTGATTCCTGACGTAGTCAGCTACCGACTCTTCCAGACTGCGGAATTTCATTGGGCAACCCTTATCCCTGAGACGGTCCATGTTCGCCTGGGTAAAATACTGGTAATGATCGTGCAGTCGCTGTGGCATGGGGATGTACTCGATGAGTACGGGCAACCCCATGGCGGCGAAGAGCGCTTTGGCAAGGGAGTTCCAGGAGCGTGCCCGGCCCGTTCCCAGGTTGAAGAGGCCATTCACTTCGGGATGGGTCAAGAGCCACCACATGACTTCGAGGCAGTCCTTCACGTAAATGAAGTCGCGCCTCTGTTCGCCGTCGGCATACTCTTCACGGCAGGAGCTGAAAAGCGAGATCTGGCCCTCTTCCTTGATCTGATGGAAGGCTTTGAACACCACACTCGCCATCTCTCCCTTATGATATTCATTCGGACCGAAGACATTGAAGAACTTGAGGCCGACGATTTGCCTCAAAAGGCCGGTGCGTTCGGCAAACCAGTCGAACAAGTGCTTCGAATAACCGTATGCATTCAAAGGAGCGAGTCGGCAAAGGTCAGCGTGGTCGGAAAAACCGCCATCCCCGTTCCCATAGGTCGCCGCACTGCTGGCATAAAGGAAGCGGACACCGCGAGCCGCCGCCCATTCGGCGAGGCTCCGGGTATAGTGGTAATTATTCTCCATGAGGTAGTCGGCGTTCCGCTCGGTGGTGGAAGAGCAGGCGCCCATATGGACGATGGCCTCTGGGGCGAAGTGCAGTGTATCCGTCGTGATTTGTTGGAGAAAAGGGCTCTTATGAAGATAGTCCGTAAAGCGTAACCTGCTAAGATTTCTCCACTTGTCCCCCGTCCCCAGAGAGTCGACCACGAGAATATCGTCAATGCCCTCCCGGTTCAGTTTCCAGATAAAGGCGCTACCGATGAATCCGGCACCTCCGGTGACAATCACCCGTTTCATAAGTGTCACTTCTCCCTTTCCGTGGCATGGGTTTGGTGCCGGAAAGGCGCCGACCGGTACCCCCATGCCACAGATTTCGTTCACTTTTGGGAGGAACGATCGGTTCAGATCTTGAGCTTGGTGCCACCCGCCTTCAAAGCTTTTATAGCCGCGCTGCGGTCTTTGTAGTGGGTATGCAGCAGCTCGTGTGACTTGTGTCCACAGGGGCCAGCGGCGAGGAAGCCATGTTTCTTGTCGTAGAGCTTCTTCACGTAGGGATTATCCTGTGATTTTCTTATCTTGTACTTCTTTACATCGGCTTCATAGGCAGCCTTCTGTCTCAAGCCTACGAATTCGAGGGTCCCGGCCACGGCCTCCTTTGTCACGTTGAATCCGAACAAAACATATCCTGCTGCAAGGCCGGCCGCCTTCAGGAAACCACGTCGTGTGATCTGAACGGCACTCTTCATAAACTCCCTCCTCCTAACCGATCGTTCGCATGGTGAAGCGCTTGTTGATTGAAGTGATCGTTCGCTTGAACAGTGAGGCCTGCCGAATGCTCGGATCCAGCGGCTGACCGCCACCGTTCACGCACCCGCCGGGGCAGGTCATGATTTCGATAAAATGGTAAGACGACTTGCCAGCCCTGACTTCGTCGCAAAGCTTGGCTGCGTTGGCGAGGCCACTGGCAACGGCGACCTTGACCGTACCGAACTTGGGCACCTGGATGTCGGCGGTATTGATTCCTTCACGGGTTCGTACCACCTTGATGTCTGGCGTGGCAAGCTTTCCCCCGGAGAGGACTTCATAAGCCAGGCGCAGTGCTGCCTCCATCACGCCGCCGCTGGTTCCGAAAATGGTGGCGGCCCCGGTAGACATCCCCAGAACCGGGTCAGCATGGGAATCCGGGAGGCTTTTGAAGTCGATGCCAGCTTGTTTGATCAAGTAGGCAAGCTCCCGGGTGGTGATGGTGGCATCGATATCCCTCGCGCCGCTGGCCGCCATCTCTGGTCTCAACCCCTCGTATTTCTTGGCAATACATGGCATGATCGACACCGTGTAGATTTTCTTGAGCGGGGTTTTGGTGGCTTTTGCCCCGTAGGTCTTGGCGAGCGCCCCGAGCATGCCGATCGGCGATTTGCAGGTGGAAACATGGGGCAGGAGGTCTGGATAAAAGCTCTCTACAAACTTGATCCAGCCTGGACAGCACGAGGTGAACTGGGGCAGTGGAGTTTCCGCTTTCGGCTTGGAGATGCGTTGAATGAGTTCGGTGCCTTCCTCCATGATGGTCACGTCGGCCGTGTATTCGTTGTCCCAGATGTATTTGAAGCCGAGTTTTCGGAGCGCCGTATGCATTTTCCCACCCACATAGGTCCCGGTGGGATAGCCGAAACACTCACCCAGACCGTAGCGCACCGCCGGGGCCGGCATGGAGACCACGGTCTTCTCCTTGTCCTTTAGGTTCGCAAGAATCTCATTCACATAGCTCACCTTTTCATGGATGGCTCCGTAGGGACAATTGATGAGACACTGGCCGCAGTTGACACAGGCGGCAGGGTGGACAATGTGGCGGATGCCGGATTCGTCCTTGGCCTGGATTGCCCCGGTGGCGCAAAACTGGTCGCATTCTCCACACGCCTGACATTTCCCCGGATCGACCTCCACGAACAGCATGGTATCGGGGTCAACTCCAGTGGGTGCTTTGTCCTGGTACATCACTCCTTCCATTTCTTTCATTGCTGCCTCCTGTTGACGTGATCGCTCTACAGCTTGGTACCGACTCAATGACCCTTCGGGTCAGAACACCACGTGAAGATGAGACGTTCCTTATTTATGTATTGTTAAACATAAACGACGGCATCCCTGATGACCTGGCAAGCTGGTGTCGTGCTAATGGATGTTTCCCCTTTGCGTGTCGTCCGGTCAGTGGTTGGCGGCGGTAAAAAGGTTGAACTCATCCAGGCAGTGATTCATCCGGGCCGAAAATTCTGCTCGGGAAGTGTCCTGCAGCGGGAGCAGAAACGAGGTGATCATACGGGTGGAGAAGACCTCGGGAAGGTTCAGCCAGAGGTCATCGCTGCGCAGTCCATCAAGCTCGAAACGGTTCGGGTAGTGCTTCAGGACTTTCATATGGTGTCGGGGGGAAGCGGCGGTGTCGGTACCCGGTAGAATTCTGATCCGCAAATTGGGGGGATACTGCCCGTCAACGATTTGAAAGAACTCAGCCAACCGATGGGTCGCACCCTTTGGGTGAACCAGGGCGATGATGCGGCCGTCGCTCAGGTCGATACCCGCCATGTAGACAACCTTCCTCAGCTGTTTTCCCCGGTGGCTCGCA
>JAPXSS010000042.1:0-25482 GCA_033812955.1 Syntrophobacteraceae bacterium
GTCGCATGGGGTGAATTCATACTCCATCATCTCGGCTTCCATTTTGGACAGATCCAAAATGGCGCTAATGGCGCTGAAGAGACGTTCGCTGTGGTTGCGCACAACCTCGAGGATCTCCCGCTGAGAATCGCTGAGAGAACCCGGAATGCCTTCCAGCAACAGTGCGGTCCCCTCCCGGATGGCAGTGAGAGGAGTGCGCAGTTCATGGGAGATGTGAGCCGTAAAGTCCGCCTTGAGCCGGTCGAGCTGTTCCAGTTTCTCCGACATCTGGTTGAACGCCTGAATCAGTTCGGCAACCTCCCTGGGGGCATGCGACGTGCGCGAACGGGCAAAATGCCCCCGCCCCATCTGGTGCATCTCCCTGGCAAGCTCCTTCAACGGTCGGCTCACGCCCCGGGCATGCAGGTACGCCAGCAGAAGGGCGCCAGCGATACCGCCGAGCGTCAGCCAGCCCATGACATTGGCAGCGTCCACCGCATGATCGCGAGCTGCCGCCGTTTTCTCCTCCATGGTCTGTTCGCGGAGGCGGATCAGGTGGTTGATCCGATCGAACACCGCATCCCCCAGATCCGGCGAAAGCTGCTCGCGGGAGTGTTTCCTGGCGATCGCCTGCCGGAATTGTTCCTGGTAGCGGGAATGCAGCTCACGAATCTCGTCAGTCAGCTCCCTTTCCCGCTGGGTATCGATCAGGGCACCCACCCTGGCCAGGCCCTGTTCGAAATCACTGCCGCTCTGGGAGAAACCGTCGTAAAAGGCCCCGTCGCGGGAAACCAGGTACTTTTCTGCATGCCGGATTTCAGCCAGGAAGATTTTGGCAAGCCGTTTTTCCTCGTCGATGCAGGCGCTATCGAGGGCGAGGATACTGTTATCGATGCGAATCAGTTCGTGGAGGGCCGAAATAGCGTACAAACCCAGCGCCAGGGCCAGTGCGACCAGCGCGCTTTGAGCCAGGATAACCCGCCAGAAGATCGTCAGACGCATCCGATTTCCCAATTCCTGGTTGATAATTGCTGGCATCGGCTGTTCAACAAACTGTCCTCGATACCCAAAGAAGTCCTTGTGTGTTATGGCCTCGATGGGTTACCAGTAACCGTGCATCAGTGGGTGCAACCCATTCACCGGTTATAAAGCCGGGGGCAGCATAGCATGAGACGAAGGTCAGGCAAAACGCCAATGTCCTATCTTTGCCACCGGCCGATGCCATCCTCGGTGTCGAACCATCGTTGGTCGGAGGGACCTTCATGAAAGCTGCCATGACTGGCGTCATCATCGTTGGGGCGGGCGCTATGGGGGCCATCTACGCCGCCCTCCTCCATGACCGGGACCCGCAGGGAGTGGCGTTCCTCGGAGGCGGCGAACGGGGCGAGCGGCTCCGCCGCAACGGAGTGATCGTCAACGGTAAGCCTTACCACATTTCCGTATGCTCTCCCGACGCCGTTCCCGCTCCTGCTCACCTGGTGATGATGGCGGTCAAGCATCACCACCTCGACCAGGCCATCCGGGACCTGGAGCCGGCGGTAGGCGCCGACACCACCATGCTATCGGTGATGAACGGGATTGACAGCGAAGAGCGCCTCGCCCAGTCCTACGGTCCCGAAAAGGTGCTCTATGCCATTGCCGTCGGCATGGATGCCGTGCGAACCGGTAATCGGGTGAATTACCGCAACCAGGGGAAGATCGTCTTCGGGCCGGGTCCGAATCCGGTCGATGGGGACCGGGTGCAACGGGTGAAAGAGCTTTTCGACCTTGCCGGGATCGTCTCGGAAGTCTCAGCCGACATGCTGCGCCACCTGTGGTGGAAATTCATGATCAATGTCGGCATCAACCAGGCATCGGCCGTCCTGCGTGGAACCTACGGCCTTTTCCAGACTTCCCCGACGGCGAGAGCGCTCATGGACGCCGCCATGCGGGAGGTAATCGAGCTGTCCCGGGAGGCAGGGGTGCCCTTGACCGAAGCGGATCTGGGCAGGATGCACGAGGTTATCGCGACCCTCAACCCGGACGGCAAGACCTCCATGCTTCAGGACGTGGAAGCCCGCCAGAAGACCGAGGTCGAAATGTTTGCCGGGAAGGTCGTGGAACTGGGCCAGCGCTTCGGGGTGCCTACTCCGATGAATGAGAAACTGCTCCACCAGATCAAAGCCATTGAGGCCTCCTACCTCCATGGCGAAAGGGCCGCCAGGGAACGCACGCCATGAGCAGCTTAACCTCAGGATCAGAGATGACAGAATGTTTATCGAGCGCCCTGGATGCTGTCCGCCACTCGTTGAACGATCGCAGTTGCCGGGATGAGCGCTCGAAAATCGGGCAGTTCTTTACGCCTGCACTGATTGCAGGGTTTATGGCATCATTGTTCGAGGGCACGAAGGAGCATGTCAGAATTCTCGATGCCGGCGCCGGGGCTGGAGTCCTGTTTGCAGCATGTGTAGAGCGATTCCTTTCAGTCAGGCCACTCCCGCATTCAATTGAAGTAGTTGCATTTGAAAACGATGAGCGCATTGTGCCCCATTTGAAAGAAACCGTTCGGCGATGCGAATCGATTTGCCGAAAAAGCGGCGTCTCGTTTCGGGGGGAGACGAGGATGGAAGACTTCATTGCCGCGGGGATAGCACAAACGGAAGGGAATCTGTTTACTCGGCAGCGTGCGCAGTTCACTCATGCGATACTAAACCCACCTTATAAAAAGATCGATGGACGATCAATCACCCGCCGTATGCTCGACAGGGCCGGCATTGGAATATCCAATTTGTATGCCGCATTTGTTTGGCTGGCAACCTTGCTGCTTGAACCCGGCGGTGAATTGGTGGCCATTACGCCACGAAGTTTCTGTAATGGGCCGTATTTCCGCCCCTTTCGCATCAAGTTCCTCCATTTGATGAGCCTGCGGCACATTCACGTATTCGAGGCACGTAATAAAGCGTTCGGCGATGACGACGTGCTCCAGGAGAATGTCATCTATCATGGAGTTCGGGGAACTCCTAAGCCGGGGCGTGTTACCATATCATCCTCCAATGGCGCGAACTTCGACGAAATAGACCGCAGATCAGTCGCCTATGAAGATGTGATTGCTCCAGACGACCGTGATGCATTCATTCGCCTGATGTTAAACGAGTGTGATGATACCGTGATGGAACAAATGAAAACTTTTAGAACCTCTTTGCTCAAACTTGGGTTAGAGATTTCTACGGGGAGGGTCGTCGATTTCCGAGCACAGAATTATCTTCGCCCTTTTCCCGAAGATAAGACGGCACCGCTCGTTCATCCCTGCCACTTTGGAGATGGTTTCATCCATTGGCCTGTTGAATCAGGCAAAAAACCCAATGCAATTTTATCTTCCACAGATACCAGGAACTTGTTGATCACCTCCGGATACTATGTCCTCACTAAGCGTTTCACGGCGAAGGAAGAGCAACGACGTGTGGTGGCAGCAGTCTATGATCCTCACCTGATTACCGCACCTCTTGTCGGCATTGAGAACCATCTGAACTACTTTCATGCGCGAGGTAAAAGCCTATCGCCAGGTCTCGCAAAGGGCCTGGCCTTGTATCTCAACTCGACCCTTTTCGACAAATATTTCAGGCTGTTCAGTGGGCACACACAGGTCAACGCAACAGACCTCAGAAAAGTGCGCTACCCCTCACTCGAACAATTGTTGCGATGCGGTTCCTACGTGGGGAATCGAATGCCAGATCAGAAGACGGTGGACATGATTTTGCAGAAGGAATGCCTGAGCGATGGCTAAGAAGGTCAACACGAAAAAGATTGAACGAAAAATCGAGGAAGCACTGAAAATATTAGAATCACTTGGTTTTCCCAAGCAACAACAGAATGAGAGATCGGCACTGACTCTTCTTGCCTTGTTGGATCTCAAACCTGGTGACGCCTGGGCCAATGCAAAAGATCCGTTGATGGGGATTACCCCGATGATGGACTTTTTTGCGCAACACTATGAAAAGCAATATGCGCCGAACACTCGGGAAACGGTACGCCGTCAGACAGTTCATCAATTCCTGCAAGCAGCATTGATCGTGGCAAATCCTGATAAACCATCACGCCCCACAAACAGCCCGAAGGCCGTTTACCAGATCGAACCGGCAGCCTTGAAGCTCCTTCGCGAGTTTCATAAGGCAACTTGGGAAGACCGTGTTCATGAATATCTGCACACCGTCAAGACCCTCAAGACTCTGTACGCATGTGAGCGGGATAGACAGCGCATACCTGTGATCCTCGCACAGGGCAAGGAGATCCGACTGTCACCTGGTGGGCAGAATGTGTTGGTAAAGAGAATCATAGACGATTTTTGCCCACTTTTCACACCAGGTGGTCGTGTAATTTATGTGGGCGATAACTCAGACGAAATGGTCCTATTTTGACGTCGATACGCTTCGGGAACTGGGTGTGGACATAGGGGAACATGGTAAGATGCCCGACGTCGTTATCCATTACACCGAAAAGGATTGGCTCGTTCTTATCGAGGCGGTCACCAGCCATGGACCCGTTAACCCAAAAAGGCGGCTGGAACTTAAGGAGCTCTTTGGCAGTTCGACGGCTGGCCTCGTGTACGTAACCGCATTTCTTGATCGGCGAACAATGATGAAGTATCTGGATGACATCTCGTGGGAAACGGAAGTCTGGATCGCCGACTCCAAAACCCATCTGATCCATTTCAATGGGGACCGCTTTCTTGGTCCACATGAAGACTAGAGATCATGAGAAACAATGAGCCGTGACGACTTTTTGAAGAGATCCGCAACAATCCGAGCGTGTTTTCCACCGTGAAAATCGAAGTAGGTAAGTGGCATTCTGTTCCCCATCGAAAGGGACCATATATAACACGCTCTAAAAGGCTGTAACGGGTATGGCGCCGCTTGAACGGGAAGTGCGCAGGCTGATGGGGAAGGCGATCGCCCACCATGACCTCCTGGAGGATGGGGATCGGGTGGTGGTGGCGGTTTCTGGAGGCAAGGACAGCGTGCTCCTGCTTTGGCTTCTCCAGGAGCGGTTGACACGTATTCCTATCCGCTATGAACTGATCGCCGTGCATGTTGATCCCGGTTTTGACGAAACTTCCGCCGATCAGCTTGAAGCCTTCTTCCTCAAGGAAGGATTCACTTATCGAATCCTGCGCACGGACCATGGCCCCCGCGCCCACAGTCCGGAAAACCGGGAAAATCCATGCTTCCTCTGCTCCCGCCTCCGACGGACCGCCCTCTTTCGCACGGCACGCGCTCTCGATTGCCGCAAGATCGCGCTCGGGCACAATCAGGATGATTTGATTGAGACCTTCTTCATCAATATCTGCTATGGTGCACAGACGGCAACCATGCTGCCGAAGCAGCAGTTCTTCGGCGGGGCCGTCACGATCATCCGCCCCATGGCGCTGATCCCTGCGGAAAGGGCGGAACGCCTCAGCCGGCGGCTTGGTCTGCCCGTTATGGCCAATGCCTGTCCTTCGGCGGGTAAGAATAAGCGTCGGGAAATGCGAGAATTGCTGGGGACACTTTTCGCCAAAAACCCCAAGGTGCGAGGCAACATCTACCATGCCATGAGCCACGTCAATCTGGAATATCTGCCGCCCCCGCTGGATGGTCAGCGAGGTCTGCTTTCACTCAAAGACGCTATGCAAATCTTGCCGGACGGACAAAAGCCCTATGCAGCCGATGACGCCGAAGAAGACCCTCTACCTGATTGATGGAAGTTCCTACCTCTACCGGGCGTTTTATGCCCTGGGACGCTTCACGAATTCGCGTGGAATGCCCACCCAGGCCATTTATGGTTTCGCGCAGATGCTCACCAAGGTGATGCGCGAAAAGAAGCCGGACTATCTGTGCGTGGTCTTCGATCCGCCGGGCCCGACCCACCGACACGCCATGTACGAGCTTTACAAGGCCACCCGCCAGAAAATGCCGGAAGACTTGGTGGTACAGGTTCCCTACATCAAGGAACTGGTGAGGGTGCATGGCATTGCGCGCGTGGAACGGGAAGGCCATGAGGCAGATGACGTCATTGCCGCCCTCAGCCAGGAGGCCGTCGAGCGCTCCCTGGAGGTCGTGATTGTCTCGGGGGACAAGGATCTACTGCAGCTCGTGAGCGATCCTCGGGTCCGGCAATGGGACCCCCAGAAGGACCGAGTCTTCACCGAGCAGGAGGTTGTCGAAAAATTCGGGGTAACCCCGCGCCAGATGGTGGATTATCTGGCACTGGTGGGGGACAGCTCGGATAATGTGCCCGGTGTCAAAGGAGTGGGCGAAAAGACCGCTAAACAGCTCCTTCAGAACTGGGTATCCCTGGATGAGATTTACCGCCATGTGGAAGAGGTAACCCCAGCCTCGGTGAAGGCCAAACTCCAGGCGGGCCGGGCGTCGGCTTACCTTTCGCGGCAACTGGTGACCCTGAAGACCGATCTGCCGCTCGATACCCAAATCGACGATCTTAGGCCCAAAGATCCTCTCAAGCCTGACCTGCTCAAGCTCTACCGGGAACTCGAGTTCAAGGGCTTCCTGGAAGCACTCGAACGGGAATGGGGAGCTTCCTCCGAAGAAGCGGTCTCCTCCGATCGGACCGAGCCCCTGTTCGAACTGACAACCATTCAAGACCGGGATACCTTTGAGGAGTTTCTACGGCTTCTGAAAGACCAGCGCGAGTTCGCCCTGTGCCTCCAGACGACGGTCGCGGACCCCATGCAGGCGGAAGTAACGGGCCTGGCCGTAAGTTTTAAGGACCATGCCGCCTTCTATGTCGATTTGTCTCATCCTGAGGAGAACGCTTCGGGCAGCCTCGCTCGTCCCCGGTTCCTGTCGGCCCTGGCACCGGTGCTGGCAGACCCGGCGATTGGCAAGGTCGGCCATGACCTCAAGAACGACTGGGTCGTCCTGAAACAGCATGGCCTGCTGCTGAAAGGCATCGCCTTTGACACCATGGTAGCCGGCTACCTGCTGCATCCTGGGCAGCGGGCCAACGATCTCGCCCGCCTGGCCGGGGAGCAGCTGGGAGAGACCCACGAGGTCCTGCCGACATTGGAAACGAAGCGGGGGCAGGTTGCACCGGCGGCTTCGCCCGGGACGGGAACAGCGCTGGCACAAGCGGCGGAAGTGATCTGGCGCCTGCTTCCCGGCCTGCGTAAACGGCTCCGCGAAGCCGACCACCTACACCTCTTTGAGTCGCTGGAACGGCCCTTGATCACGATTTTGGCAGATATGGAGGTTCGGGGGATCCTGGTAGATCCTGCCAGGCTGGAGCTGCTGGCGGAAGAGCTGCAACATGCCATGGAGCAAAAGGGGGCAACCATTTTCGACCTGGCTAAAGAGGAATTCAACATCCAGTCTCCCAGGCAGTTGGCCTCGATTCTTTTCGAGAAACTGGGCCTGCCGGTGGTGAAGAAGACTAAGAGCGGCCCTTCCACCGATTCGAGTGTCCTGGAAGAGTTGCTGCCGGTCCATCCCATTGTGGAACAGGTTTTGAGCTATCGCACCCTGGCCAAGCTGAAAGGTACCTATGCCGAGGTTCTGCCGCGGCTGATCCACCCTTCTACACGGCGCATCCATACCTCCTTCAATCAGACCGTGACCGCTACCGGTCGGCTGAGCAGCTCCGATCCAAACCTTCAGAACATCCCCATCAGGACCGAGGAAGGACGTAAGATACGGGAAGCCTTCATCCCGTCGCCGGGCCACGTGCTGCTTTCGGCGGATTATTCCCAGATCGAACTGCGGATTCTGGCCCACCTGAGCAGGGATGCGCATCTGCTCGAAGTCTTTCACACCGATGGGGACGTACACCGGCAAACCGCAGCCGAAATGTACAACCTGCCGCAGCGTGAGGTGACACCCGAAATGCGCCGGCAGGCCAAAACCATCAACTTTGGCATCATCTACGGCATGGGAGCGTTCGGGTTGGCCCGCCGTCTTGGTATCACCCGACCCATGGCGCAGGCCATGATCGAACGCTATTTCCAACGTTATCAAGGGGTAAAGGCCTATATTGACACCATGGTAGCAGCCGCCCGCCAGGCGGGCTACAGCGAAACCATCCTTGGGCGGAGGCGGCCGATCCCGGAATTGGGCAGCCGCAATCACAACATCCGCCAGCAAGGCGAGCGCCTTGCCATCAACAGTCCAATCCAGGGGTCGGCGGCCGATCTCATCAAGAAGGCCATGATCGAGGTAGCGCAGGCCTTGAAGGAGCACGGCCTGGCGACGGCAATGCTGTTGCAGGTGCACGATGAATTGGTCTTCGAGGTCCCCGAGGGAGAACTGGAAGTTGCCAGCCGGCTCGTTCGGGAACGCATGGAGCGAGTGGCGGCGCTGGCGGTTCCCCTCAGGGTCGATCTAGGCTGGGGCGATAATTGGGCGGGGGCTCATCCCTGATCGAGACAAGAAGAGCCGCCCCGAGGGAGGGCGGCTCTTCTTGTCTCGATCAGCCTGGGTTGTTGCCGAAGCTTGGCTTTAGGCCTTGCTCTTATTGAGTTCCGCCTTCAGTCTTTCTACTTCTTTCTTATACTTGTCGGCTTCTTCGCGAAGCTGGGTTTCCGTGTTGACAGGGGCTTCCGTCTCGAGTTTCCTGGTGAATGGGAGCTTGTCCTTGACTTCGTCATAACCCAAGTAAGCTGCCATGGCGCCGCCGGCCAGGAGCATCAGGGGAATGGCCCCAGCCAGAAGTTGCAGGAAAGGGCCCATAAAAACGAACATGCCAATGATACCCAGGAACGCTGCGCCAATGCCACCCAAGAACACCTTCATGATGCTTCCTCCTTCATCTCATCTGCAATTGGAAGTAACCTACCCCTCACTCATTCAAATGTCCAATGTTCGACCAGACTCAAAACATGACCAACCTTCTCTTCCTAGGGGAAAAAGCCTATATTGCTTAGCATGCCCCATAGGAGATTGCAAGGAAAAATTGACGGAGGAATTGGGTTGAGAAGAGGCCTCAATCCTGCCATACTGCAAGGGCATAACCAACCGCGAAAGCATGCCGTTCCGTCTTGCCTGCCTGGCTACAGCAAGTCGTTGCGGCGACGCTTCGCACGAACAACGAGAGGGTTGCGGTAACTATTTCCCCAGAGGCGAGGACTACTGTCATGCTCGATCTGCACAATCACTGTCTTCCCGGATTGGATGACGGTTCAGGGAGCTGGGAAGAGAGTCTGGAGATGGCCCGCGTGGCAGTGGCGGACGGGATTCAGGGGGTCGTGTGCACTCCTCATTGGGTTCGCGGGGCCTATGAAAACAACCGCCCGACCATCCTGCACATGGTGGCGGAGTTCCAGCACAGGCTGGAAACGCAGGGAATTCCGCTCAAGGTCTACCCCGGGGCGGAAATCCGCCTTGAGGTTGACCTGCACCGGGACATCGAGACCGGCAACCTCCTGACCATCAACGATACCATGACCGCTATCCTCATCGAGTTGCCCACGGAAGTGTTGCCGGATAACCTGGAAGATCTCTTCTGGGATCTGCAGATGCGGGGGTTCACACCTGTCATCAGCCACCCGGAGCGCAACCTGGCCCTCCTCAGGAACCCGTCGCGACTCTTCAAGCTGACCGAAATGGGAGTCCTCAGCCAGGTTACCGGGGCAAGCCTCCTGGGACTTTTCGGTGAGCGGGTGCGCCAGTTCACCGTCATGCTCCTCGAACATCGGATGGCCCACATCATTGCTTCAGACGCCCACAGTGCTACCAGCCGCTCCCCCCGCCTCGCCGCTGCCTGTGAAGAAGCGGCGAAGATTGTCGGCCGGGAAACGGCGTTGCAGATGGTGCACCACATTCCCTTGCAGATTATTCAGGGACAGCCGGTGCCAGACTGTGACCCGGTGCCTCTCAAGAACAGCACTGTCGGGCCCTCCTTTTGGAAGAAGCATTTTTCTTTCTTGAGTTTCGGGCGCAGGCGTCGGGTGTGAACGGCTCCTTGCGGCAGTCTTGATGCTGAAGAACCGTCCCACTGCATCGACCCTGACCCTCCCAGAGTGACTCACCCGGGAGCTTGCACATGCTCTGCAGAGCACCTGGGAATGTCATCTTTCGAGCTCATCCAGGCTGCGCTGCACGGATTTCTGCGCGATCAACCTGTGACATCCGCCAACAAGAAATCCGAAATCAGACCCTTCCCCCTCGGTAGCCGATCCGCTCAAGGGGCAGCGGCTGGCAGTGGAGGGGAAGACTGCCGCTCTCGATAACGAGATCGATGGTGATCCCGCCACGGGCACTCCACAAGCCGGTGACACGAAGGTATTTCGGTTCCAGAGCCTCCTGCAGACGGCCATGGATGTAGACAGTGCAATCCTCATTGAAAATACCGAGATTCCGAAAGCTTTCCAGGAACAGCTTGAAGGACTTGGTCTCGATCAGCTTCCGGGCGGGAACATAGTCGATGATCAGGGTGGCGAAGTCCGGCTGGCCGGTGATGGGACAAAGGGTGGTGAGCTCGGGTGCCGTCAGGCGGATCACGTACTCGACGGTCGGATTCTGATTGGGAAAGGTATCCAGGAAAGCTTCTTCCGGACGGGCCGGAATATCAACGATTTTACCCAGTTGTGTTAATTCTTTGTATGGTCCGGCACTCATGGCTTGCTCCATCTTGCTGCCGTTAACGGTGAATTGCCCTCCCTGGAACTTGGCGTCCGCCTGTGCCATGACTGATACCTCAATCCCCGGCAAGCTTCAATCGTCTCTCGCAAGTTTTATGAAATGAGCAAGACGGAGTGATCGGCCAACCGCATTATTCCTTTGATGAAACATAGCGCGATATGGTAAAAGGCCGCGACAGAAAATCGTGTCTGCTCGTTCCAGGATTCGGTTTGTTACTATACTGCACATTGGCCATTAGTCGTCGGTTTGACGTTCCAGCCGGGAAGCCGGTCTCGGCAAAGGGGCCCTATGGAGCCGTGGAGAGCGGCGATCGGCAGGCTTTACGATCAGCCCCGGTTGCTGGTTTAAGAGCCCGGACAGGGGGCAGGCGGCGGTTGCCAGGCGAACAGGAAGTGAGGCAGAGTGCTTTCCCATGATATTCATTCCCAAAGACCAGAAGTTTTTTGATCATTTTGAGGAACTGGCAGACGCCGTTGAAAAAGGCAGCCGTCTTTTCCTCGATATCCTCAACAACTTTGAACATTCGGAAGCGAAGCTTTCAACTCTCAAGGAAATCGAACACGAGGCGGATCGAATCACGCACATCGTTTTCGCCAAGCTGCACAAAACCTTCATCACCCCCCTGGACCGGGAAGACATTCACGCTTTGGCCAACAAAATGGACAGCATTCTCGATATCATCGAGGGCGCTGCCGTAAGAATGTACCTCTACGCCATGAAGAAGCCCGGCAAGGAACTGATTGAATTGGCGCTCATTCTCGATAAGGCCATAGGGGTGGTAAAGAGGGCTGTCTACGAGCTGCGCCATCGCAAGAATTCCAAAATCATCATCGATGCCTGTGTGGAAATTCATTCCATTGAAAACCAGGGCGACTACCTGCTCCACCAATGCATGGCCAGGCTTTTCCAGAATGAAAAAGACCCCTTCGAACTGATCAAGACCAAGGAGATCTATGAACTGGTGGAGGAAGCCATTGACACCTGTGAAGATGTCACCAACATCGTGGAAGGAATCGTCCTGAAAAATGGATAGTCATTCCTTACTGCTCACCGTCCTCATCATTCTCATTGCGCTGGGATTCGATTTCATCAACGGTTTTCATGATTCGGCCAACTCCATTGCGACCGTTGTCTCCACGCGGGTGCTTCCACCCCGCTATGCGGTCATGTGGGCGGCAGGCTTCAACTTTGCGGCCATCCTTCTGGGAGGGGCACAAGTGGCAATGACGGTCGGGACCGGTATCATTGATCCCGGGGTCGTAGAAAATGTGCTCATTCTCTCCGCTCTTCTGGGAGCGATTATCTGGAATCTCATCACCTGGTGGTTTGGGTTGCCGAGCAGTTCATCGCACGCACTCATCGGTGGCCTCCTCGGGGCGGGCCTGGTCAAGGGTGGAACCGGTGCCCTCGTCTGGAAAGGCATCATCAAAACCGCCGCCTTCATTGTGCTCTCGCCCACCATTGGCCTGCTCCTCGGGCTGTTCCTGATGATCGTGGTGCTGAACCTGAGCAGGAACAGCACCACCAGTCAGGCGGACCGGGTATTCCGCCAGTTGCAGCTCTTTTCCGCCGCCGTTTACAGCCTCGGGCACGGCATGAACGACGCCCAGAAAACCATGGGGATCATTGCCGTGGTCCTCTTCAGCGGCGGCTATCTTGGCTCCACCTTTTATATCCCGTGGTGGGTGGTGGTCTTGTGTTATCTCTTCATTGCCCTTGGGACCATGATGGGCGGGTGGCGGATCGTCAAGACCCTGGGAACCAAGATTACCAAGCTGCAGCCCATCGGCGGCTTTTGCGCGGAGACGGCGGCGGCCATTTCGATCATCGGCGCATCCTTGGGGGGCATTCCGGTCAGTACTACCCACACCATCACCGGCGCGGTGATGGGAGTGGGGGCCACCAAGAGGCTCACCGCTGTCCGTTGGGGGGTGGCAACCTCCATCATCTGGGCATGGATCCTGACCATTCCCATCTCGGCCGCCATCTCCGCGGGACTCTTCCTGCTCATCAGACTCATCTTTCCGGGAGAATCACTGTGACGATTGGCCGGATACTTTCCGGCCGGGGAGCCACAGGCAGCACAAGAGGCTGATGAACAAGGCCGCGAGGGCGGTCCGGAACACCATCGCCACTCCCAGCTCGGCCGGGCTTCGGTCCAACACTTCCTGGATGAAGAGGGGGCTGTAGGCGGAGAGGGAGAAGATGGCCGCTCAGGCGAAAAAGGCCGAGCCGCTGCCGGCACTGAATTCCAGGTTCCGGAAAAAGCTCAGGGCCAGAATCGGTTCCCCGGCCCGTTTCAAGGTTCCCCTCGCCCCAAGGCCCTGGATGGCACGGGAAATGATGAGCTGGGTCATGCCCCCAGCAGGGAACTGACCACGAACCTGGTGATGGCAATGAGGTAGAAGCGCTTGCTGCTGTAGAGCAAAACCTGCCGAAAATGGGAAGGGCGATGGCCGCCCGGACGAGGAGGTAGGAGGAAAAACCCGGCTGTAGAGGTGCAGGCCGCCGAAGATCGGCAATGATGGTGGGCATGGCCGCCGCAACGACCAGAAGCCGGCCCTTGCCGCGGTCGCGCAGGGTTACCGGTGGTGGTGCGCGGTCCGGCCCTGGCATTTCGTCCAGGCAGGTCTCTCCACCTTCCGTAGAAAAAGGACCGGGCAGGCGACAATCAACCCGCCGCCTGCCCGGCCGTGGCAATCCCCTGGAACCAAGTCGATTCAGGTCAGGGGCTACTTCTTCTTCCTGCTGAACATGTTGCCGAACAGATGCTGGACGGCACTGAAGCCCATTTTGCGGCGCAGCATGCCGAGCTGATCCTGGAGCGGCAGTTTCTTGGGACAAACATCTTCACAACCCAGGAGTCCCAGGCAGCCGAAGATGCCGTCATCCGTCCCCACTACCTCGAAGTACTCATCCTGCGTTCTCTGGTCACGGGGATCCAGCATGAACCGGGCGATCCGGTTGAAGGCCGTCGCTCCCATGAACTTGTCCGGGATCATATTGGCCTTACCGCAGGCCGCCACGCAACAGCCACACTCGATGCAGCGTTCGAGTTCGTAGATCTCGTCAGCCAAGGCATTGTCCATCCGCTCTTCCGGAACCGACGGGTCAACCACCTTGTCGGAGTGAACCCAGGACTCGACCTTGGTGTTCATTTCCCGGAACCAGGTGCCGGTATCCACCGAAAGGTCCCCGATCAGCTTGAAGACCGGCATCGGCAGCAGCGTGATCTCATCCGGCAGCTTCTTGGTCTTGGTATGGCAGGCCAAGTCCGGACGGCCGTTGATTAACATGGCGCACTGACCGCAGATCCCGGCGCGGCACATGAAGTCAAACATCAGACTGGGATCTTGCTCCTCCCGGATCCGGTTGAGAGCGATGAACAGCGTCATGGCCTCGGTTTCCTCAAGCCGGAAGGTCTCCATGTGAGGAACGGAAGCAGGATCCACGGGATTGTACCTGAATATATTGAACTTTAATTGTCTTCCCATTTAGAACACCTCTCAATCTCCAGTTAATCCTGTTATTTCTTTCCGGTAACTTCAGGATCCTCGGACTCGATGCGCTTGTCATCACCATAACCGCGATACCCGGGAGGCAGTTCCCACACCTTCGACGGCTTTTCGTATTCCAACGTCGGCAGGGTATCGTCCGGGTTCTTCCAGTAGGCCAGGGTCCGCTTCAGCCAATCCCGGTCGTTTCTCAGGGGGAAGTCCTCACGGGCGTGAGCGCCGCGGCTTTCGGTGCGATCGAGGGCGGCCTTGGCGATACAGAGGGCCAGCCGACATTGGCCTGGGAATTTGAGCGCGAAAGCCAGTTCCGGGCTTCCGCCGATGCCGTTGGACTTGATCCCGATGTTCTTGGAACGGTCGTAGATTTCCCCCATGTTTTCAACGGCCTTGGCCAGGTCGTCACCGTTGCGGAAAATCCCGACCAGGTCGAACATGGTATCCTGCATCTTGTTCCGCAGATCGTAGGCACTCTCTTTGCCGGTGCTGGCCTTCAGCGCGGCAATCCGCTCTTCCTGCTTCTTGACTTCGGCATCGATCACGGCGGTGTTGAGCTTGACCGAGTAGCCCTCGAGAAATTCGCAGATCTTCTTGCCAACGATCCGACCGGCCACCACGGTTTCCGCCAGGGAGTTGCCACCCAGGCGGTTGAAGCCGTGCATATCCCAGCAGGCCGCTTCACCCGCGGAATACAAGCCCTTCAGCCCGTATGCGGCGCCGTCCTTGTTGGTCCGCACCCCACCCATGCTGTAATGCTGAGCCGGGCGAACGGGGATCAACTGGGTGATGGGGTCGCGATCCAGGAATTCATTACAGATTTCCTCAACGTCGCGGAGCTTGGTCTTGATGTGCTTGGCGCCGAGGTGGCGAATATCCAGCCAGAGATGATCGCCATACGGGCTGGGAACACCCTTACCCTGGCGAATCCGCTCGATCATCCGGCGCGACACAACATCGCGGGATGCCAGTTCGGCTTTGGCCGGTTCCACAATGTGCATGAACCGCTCTTCGTTGACATCCAGCAGGGTACCACCGTCACCACGGCAACCTTCGGTCACCAGAATATTGGTAGGTACGATCCCGGTCGGATGGAACTGCACCGCTTCCGGATTGCCAAAAGGAACCAAGCCGGTATCCAGAGAGATGGCAGCGCCAATACCGTCACAAATCACGGCGTTGGTGGTTTCCCGGAATAGCCGTCCGTAGCCGCCGGTAGCAAGCAGAGTGGCCTTGGCAATGTAGGCGCGCAGGTTGCCGGTCTTGAGGTCCCTCGCCACCACGCCCATGCAGGACTCGCCGTCATGGATCAGGGACAGAACATCCACCCGATCATGCACCGGCACCCCGTACTTGGTGACCTGGTAGTCCATGGTGAACAGCAGGGTATGGCCCGTCCCATCCGAGGTGTAGCAGGTCCGCCACTTGGCGGTGCCGCCGAAGTCACGAGCGGTGATCAACCCTTCGTTTTCCTTCTTTTCGATTTTCTCGAACTCCTGGCCACCTTTGAAGTAGGTGCTCTTGCCGGGCACCACGCGGTTCCAGGGAACACCCCAGGCACACATCTCGCGAACGGCCAGCGGAGCCGTTTCGGCAAACAGGCGAGCGACCTCCTGGTCGCAGCCCCAGTCCGAACCCTTGACGGTATCGGCAAAGTGGACGTCCGGGTTGTCCCCTTCGCCCTTGGCGGAGTTGCCGAGCGAGGCCTGCATACCACCCTGGGCTGCCGAAGAGTGCGACCGCTTGGCATGGACAAGGCTCAGGCAGATAACGCTATATCCCTGGGACGCTGCCTCCACGGCCACCCGCTCTCCGGCCAAGCCCGCCCCGACACATAAAACATCAGAATAAAATGTATCCAATTTGCGCTCCTTACTTGTGTGGAATGTCCGGGTTTAGCATGAAGGTCTGCTCGGGAGTTACAATGAAGTAGAACATGATCAATGTAATCAGACCGATCCCAATCATTACCAGCGACAGTTTGTTCTCGAGGCCATGGAAGTACTCGCGCTTGGCCCGCTTGATCCATCCCCACTTGACCCCGATCCGGTAGATCCCGATACCCACGTGGAATTCGATGCAGGGCAGGAGGATGAGGTACAGCAGCAGCCACCAGCCGGTCTGAATGCGCGAGGCACTCTTGGCCGCCGTGATCGGCAGGGTGGTCAGCACTGCGTAAATGTGGATGCTTGCCAGCACCAGGATAACGAAAGCCGTCGCTGCCTGCACGACCCACAGCCACGTGTCCATGTGGTTGAACCGCTTGGTATGGGTCCACATGGCCTTCTGCTCTTCCGCCCGGAAGGGGAACTTGCGGGCCGCCATCAAAAAGTGGAGCAGGATCACCAGAAAAATAGCCGGACCGCCGATTTGAGCCATATAGGTGGCCTCAAAGAAATAGGCGATGAAGTTCATTACCCGCCCGCCACCAAAATCCAGGTTGACACTGGCAACCAGGATCATGTGCGCCCACATGAACAACACCAGCGCCACCCCGGTGGCCATCTGCAGGAAATCATACACGGCATCGTTTCGTACAGGTTCCTTCGCTTGAACTACAGTCTGGGTGTACATTGTTCCTCCTCTAGTCTACAGGATAACCGTTCCGCAACCCGCTCTGAAATGCGCTTTCTGTGAGAATCGGACCACCTCCTATGCCAAATGGTTTTTAACTTCGGGCTCTCCTGAGCCGCCTGAAACAATCCCTCGCAACGTTATTTGTTTCACAAAATCTCCGACCCCTGTGTCACACTCCCCAATTGCCGAAATCGTGGACTTTTCATAATGAGTGTCTCAGGTTGGTTAGGGACTTTCCTCCTCCGACTCCGGGATCTTAGGACACTTCCTCCCAAACGTAAAGTACTTTTTTCACATTCATGGGGCTTGGTGGAGATGCTCGCAGGAGGACTGTGAGGAAGCTGCCAGAAGGTTTTGCACGCTTCCCAGGAGCAGCGCCTCCTGCTCACCTTCGGACAGTCCCAGCTTCAGGATTTTCTGACATTCCTGCACCGGATCGCCGAAGGGAAAGTCCGACCCGAACATGATCCGGCCGCTCCCATAGCGTTCCACGTAGGTCCTGATCACGGCGGGCGAAACCAGCGCGGTGTCGGTGTAGATATTGGGCCGCTCCCAGATGCCATGCCGGCAAAAGGCTTCGAATCCGCCATTGAGAAGGCCGCAGTGAGGAATGATGATCCTCAGGTCAGGAGCGAGGGTATCGATGAAATGAAGGGTATGAGACCATTCCTCTTCGAGGCAGACGGGCAGGTTGCGCTGCCGGATGGCCTCGATGGCCTGTTGGCAGCGGGGGTCATCATAGTGATAGCGGGGCTCGTTGCCATGCCGGTGCCACTTGATCCCGCGGTGAGCCGGCGTCAGTTGATTCACCGCAAAATCATTCCAGATGAAGAAAAAGGGGAATACCGCCAAACCATATCCTTCCAGGGTGAGGAGGTACTCATTGGCCTGCCGCCGACTCTCCTGCCACGGAGGCGAGTCCTCGAAGGCAGGGTCGTAGCGGTCATAGATCTCAAGGACCGGCGGAAACAGGACCACCCCGCTGATATCGCTGCCCTGCACCGCCGCGTAGTAGTCCTCAATGGCCTGGGGTGGATACCGTTCCTGCCTGCCACAATGAGCGTGGGCGTCAATCACGGCGCATCGCATGGGTCATCCTTGCAGAGATCACCGGTCACGCCTCCGGCCGGGAAAATCCGCCTCTGAAGGGTTGCCGGAGGCCGCTCCGAGTGTCATAATGGTTGCCTTAGGTCCGGCTCTGAAGGAGGAGAATATGCCGTCCACCATTGCCGTCTCATCGAACCCGGGAGGGAGGAACGGGGGCAATGTCTTCCTCAATCCCTGGAACTGGATTGCGCTCATTTTCGCGATCCAGCTTGCCGGAGCGCTCGCTGCCATGTCCCTCTTTGCCATCAACTTCAGCAGCGTGGTACTGCCAGTGGGCCTGCTGGCGCTCGGTGTTGTCAGCGCCCTTTCGTTCCGGTGGTTTGACCGTGAAAATGGCCTGGGATGGTGGAAATGGTGGGTTCCCCTGGTCATCTATGCCCTGGTGGTCTTCTTCTTATCCAACCGCTCCTACCCCGAAGCACGCCTGACAATGGACACCAAATTCTTCCATCCCCTCATGTATTTGACCCTGGGTGTACTGCTGGCCGTTGCCTGGCATCCGTTCCTGAAACAAATCGGAATGCGGGGGTTCGTATGCTGCGTGCAACTCATCGGAACCGTCTACGCCGCCTCCGACGAGTTCCATCAGGCCTTCGTACCCGGCCGGGAACCGACCTTCACCGATGTCCTCATCGACTCCGCAGGGGTTGCCCTGGGATTGGGACTGTTCCTGCTGGCCCGCTTCCTCGTTCGACCTCTATTAGCAGAAAGCGACCGCAGCGTCAAAGCATCTCCCCTGGAGATCTGATCCTCAGCGGTAGCTGAAGGGAAAGATGCGATCTTTCAGGCTTTGAACGGCCGCCAGGACCTCCTGCCAGGAGTTGCCCTCGAGAAGTTCCCGGAAATGCTCCCGCCGGAGCAGCGGATGCTGCAGCTCGGCAAGAACCTGGCGCGTCTTTGCCGCGAGCTGCCGGTCCTCCTCGAGACCATTCTGCCACAGGTTCGCCAGGGGAAGCAGCGCCATCGGCTTGGCCGAGATTCCCAGGGATAAGGCCAATTCCACCGCCTGAGTCCATATCATCTTCCGGAGCCGCTGATCCTCCGTGAAGCGGCCGACGTTGTTCAACCACAACTGCCAGGGATGGCCGGCCAACGGCTCGAACGCCTTCCAGCGACACCACTGCCGGTACCCTTCGGGAGACTCGCCGTGTTCCGCCACAAAGCGTGCCAGTGCTGCATGGTGGTAGCGGTTCAGGCGGGAAAAGGAGGTTTCCGAGCATTGTTCGAGGGGCTGGCCCAAGTACTCGGCCAACGCCTCCTTTGCAGCCTCCCTGCGGCCGGCCTCCAGCCGAGCGTAACACCGGTAGCAGCACTGCCGTCGCCAGTCGTCCCGGTACGCCTCCATCCGGCCGCTGCCAAAGGCCTCCTGCGCCAGATCCGTGTAGTGTTCCAGTTCCTCGAGATGTGCCGGGCCGCAAAAGCCGTAATTCTGGGCGATTGTACCATAGAGCTTCCCGAGAGCAGGGGAAAGCGCCCCGGCCCGGTAATGCTGCTTGACGCGCAACAGGTCCCGCAGAGCTTCGACCATCTCCGTCACTTCACCTGGCAGTTCGGGCTGAAAATGGTAGCGCCCATGATACTCGTGGACAAATTTGCGGTTCAGGTGGTCGGCTTCCAGCTCGAGCCCTTGTCCCAGGGCGGTGACGGGCTCGAGCAGCTTGGTGCTCACAGCCGCCCACCGCGCCGCGGTTTCCGCCCGCCCCTGGCGACTGGCGGTGGTGAGCTGCAACTGAGCGATGCGAAACGCCGCCAGGGGGTTCTCTCCGGCAATGACTCCGACTTGCTCTTCGGAAAAAGGTGTGAGATACAGTCGGAACCGCTCGGCAGAACCGTCGGGCTGGCCAGCGGCGCGCTCCAGGTTGTCCAGAAATTGGCCCATGAGCACCTTTTCCCGGGCAACCAGCGCCATCTGCCGCGCGTAGGCGGCACCGAAACCGGGCCACCGCAGGGTGACGTCGCTCAGCAACAGGGCACTGGCAGCGAGTCGTTCCGGATGATTCAGGAGATGCAGATCACTGACAAGGTCAGCCTCCCGGCCGGGGCGATAGGTCTCCCACAGGAAGATCGCCTCCGGCAGGGTTGCCGCTTCCAGCCGGGCGATGCCGCCGGAGATTTCCCCGGGCGCTTCAGGCGATGCGGCTCGAGGATAGAGCAACCCCGCCAGACCCTCGGCGACGGCCGCCGCGATCTTTGGGGCGAGTCCCCCGACTGCGCCCAGGCGGCCTAGCTCATCGATCCGCCCGCTCGCCAGCAGTCCCTGAGGCATCACGCCGGACCAGAGTCCCCGCACGGCCAGAAAGCAGGGCAGTCCGAGTGACGGTCCGTAAATCATGACGCGATCAAGGCGAGGCAGCAACGGCCAGAAGAAGAATGATGCCGCCCGTTGGCCATCCAGCAGCCTGGAAACAATCGCCAGGCTCGCTCGGGCTTCCCGGTCTGCTACCGTGTCCCACCAGCGAGGAACGGCCGGGACAGGACCGCACGGCTCTTTCGTCTCAACCCCTGCCAGCACATAGCTGATCATCCCCCGCGCCGCATTGGCCAGGGCCACGGGGAACAGGGCCCACTGCATGGTGAAGAGCTTCTCCCAGGGGAGCGGGATGCCAAGATCATCGAGGTTGATGGCACCGGGAAGCCATTCCGTCACCCAGGGGGGAGCGGCCGCCGGGTTGGAAAGGGTGGCGGCAATCACGGCCTGGGGCAGCAGGTGGCAGCGGGCGGGCGGCACCAGCCTCCGGAGCTTCCCGAAGGCCTCGGCAAAGCTCTCCCGTTCGTCGCGCCACACCATCTCATGAGGCCGAAGGAGGTCCCGGAACCGTGCCTCGAGACGCCCCCAGTGAGCCCATGCCAGGAGTTCCGAAGTCGACCAGGACTGAGGAATCATCGGGTCAGGACCAGCAGGTGGAGATGGCAGCGAGGGTGCAGGGCGGCTTCGACCTGAGGGAAAAACGCCAGGAAATGGCCCTCCTGAACATCCAGCATGGTTTCCTCCGCCTGGCGCAATTCGCCGTCGGGCAGTTCCAGGCGGGCGGTCAGTTCCCCCTCCTGCAGCAGTGTTCCAAACAGCTGCCCCCCTGCCAGCAGACCTTCCCCATGGGCGCGCCACACGGACAGGACGGCCAGGCCGGGAGCGAAGCTCGCCGCCGAGCCCGCGGGCCCCATGGTCAACACATTGACCGGCACCACCCGCTGTCGGGTCGAAGCGGCAAGAGGCACTTCGTCGTCGGGAAACCGGGCGAGAGCCAGGGTATCGAGCAGCGGCAGGTCGTTTCCCGGCCAGACGATCCGCGGATTGCCGGTTCTTAGCAGGTCGAGGAGGACCGGTTCGTCGGGAAAGGCCTCCGCCAGGGCTTCGACCAGGCCGGGCCGGGAGAGTGCCATGAGTTCTGACACGGCCCTGATTGCGAAGAAGGCCCCCACCTCGAGTTCGAGCCTCCGGAAAGCCGCGATCGGGTTGTGTTCCGAGAGCGGGAGAAGCTCCTTCGCGGCCAGCTCGATCACCGCTTGCAGGGTCGCCTTCGGTACTGTGGCAATGAGACGGTCCAGGTAGTCGGTCCGCAGGGTATAGGTGTTCCAGGTTTCAGCAAAAAGGTCATCGGTGAGCAGGAGGTCGCCGGGGCCCATAAGGCGCGGATCGTCGTAAACCTGGGCGACGCTCAGCCCGTCTCCGAAGCCCGTGGCGCGCTTTGTAATCAGGACCAGCGGCGGATGATGGAAGAGCTTTTTCGGTCCCCAGCCGGCCAGATCCGCCCGCAACGACCGGACCTGCCCTTCGTCGATGGCTGACGCAGGTTCCTCGGCCCATTCCTGCGGCAACTGCCGTGCCAGCGACAGCTCTGCCGAACGCTCGGCACCGCCTCGCCGAAGGTCTCGGCAGAAGGGGCAGACTTCGAGGTGTTCCACCAGGTTCCGGTCAGGGTTCTCCGCCATGACCAATACGTCCGGGGGGCAGCCGCGCACTTGGCGAGCGATCTGCCAGGCCAGCCGCATCTCCCAGGAATCATGTTTCGACATGCTGAGCATCCTTCCCAACCATACCGTCGCATTCCCTCAAGCCGCCTTCCGGCCCTGACCCGCCATTGCCATTCCGATCTCGAACCAACCCTGTGACCATTATCTCAAACCGTCATTCCGGCTGGCGGCAGCAGTCTCACAGACTTCGACCACATGCCCCACAAAGGCCTCAAAGAGCCTCTCATCGAGATCGGGAGGAGAAAGCCCCGGCCAGAGCAGACAGAAGTCCCGCAGCCCATCGAGCGCTGAATGGTAGACATAGTCCGCCCCGGCGGCGCTCCTGTAGCCCATCTCGGCGGCAGCCTGAGCCAGCGTCAGCTCCCTGCCCTGAATCAGGAGGAAGACTGTGCGCTGTTTCTGTGACCAGGTTGCCGCCAGCTGCCGGGCCAGCTCGTCCAGCTGGAGCCGAACCCACGACCTTTCTCCCTCCTGCCCGCCATCGTGCTCCGCCATCACCCGATCATCCGGAGCGGTGCCAACGCCACCCTCCTCGAGGGATACCACGGCTACCGGCGAAAACCCGGGATAGTGGGCCGCAATGAAGCGGACGAGCTCCCGGACCGGGAGGTAGCATCGCTTGCCCAGCCGCTGGCAGGCCTCCTCCCAGAACTGCCGCGACAGGGCAAGGAGTGACGGCCGCCGGTCGAGTTCCTGGAAACTGACGAGTTCCAGGGGGGACTCCCACTCACCGTACCCGGCCACCCCCGACAGTCCGGCAGCTTCCCAGGGAGCAGCATCCGGCTCGAAACTGAAGAAGGCGCCCTGCCTGGTGGCGCGGTAGGCCACCTCCGCCTCTTCCTGGAAGATCCGGCGCAGGCGCCGGTAGAGGGCTCGACCGGGGTCCCTGCCATAGGTTCTGGCCTTCTCCTTCAGTTCGGTCAGGAATTCCTGGGCGATTTTCAGCATCAGCAGGTGGCCGCCGCGGGCGGCGAGGGGCACCCAGTGGTGCTTCCGGTACCAGCCGGGTGGCCGGGATCGGAGAAAGATCCAGAGGTCATCGGCCAGCGCCTGGAGGCAGTCCGCTTTTTCGTCCGGCGGCAGCTTCCAGGGGTTCGCGCAGGGAAGCAGCTCAGCAGGAAGCGAAAGCCGCAGGGCCTGCCGGAAGATGAACTGTGCCGCCGCTGCCAGAGCCGGACTGCAGTCGGGAGAGGCCAGCCAGGCGGTCCACTCGTGCTGCGCGGCCATCAGGAGCAGCACTCCAGGCAGGTTTCCGGGACCCGGCCGACGAAGAACAGCCCTTCGACGAACGCCGGGTCGCGCGGGAGGTTGAAGGCACAGTTCTCGACCAGGTAGGAATTCCGATCCATCACCGTGCCGGTCATCTCGAGCACGCACCCCTTCCGGATGCAGCGGTGCACCCCCCAGTTTTTGGAGGAACAGGGGCAGACCTGGTGGCCGAGATCCCCCAGCACTTTAAGGACAAAGATGGGATGCGTCCGGCAGAGCTTGCGCTGGGTTTCCGGGAACGTTCCCGTTGCCGTTCGCAAGTCTTTGTCCCGAGCACCTCGGAAGAACATCCGCGCCTGCCAGAAACGGGGTGCCAGTCGCTTGATGTCGCTCCCCAGCACCGACAGGTCCGGCCTGGGATGAGCGACCGGCCTCGGTGGCGTCTCCCAAATTTCGGTCAGTCTTGGCTTAGCGTTAGCCATCTTGGTTGCGACGAATGATGGGGTTAGGAGCCTCTCTCAAAAGACACGAAATTTCGTTGGTCCTTATTCATTTCCCATTCTCCGGGACACCTGGGCCTCGATTTGGAGGCAGCTCCCCTCTCTGTTCATATCTTTGGCAGTTTTTTCCTCCAATGGAATCGCTATTTCAAGCAAATCGTACTGCGACCGCATATCATCACCACTCTCTGGTTCCTCATGGCCGAAGCGTGAGAACTGCGATGGCGTCAATCGGCTATCAAGTATTTCTCACAGAGGTCGGCCATGGCTGCGTCTCGTTCGCCATCGGTCCTCGCCGTGATTCTAATGGTGAACTTTGTCACAGCCTTACCGTTGGAATAGCCCCCCTCCAGGCCATCGATGCCACATTTGGGAGAGATTCGGAAGTAGTTGGGAAGCGTAAGATCTGGATTGTAATAAAACGTATAGATCCCCGAAACATAAGAGATTTCCCCAATCTTCTCCAGATAATTCTGCAGTCCCGGATGTTTGCCTCGATTTTGATCTTCGTACTTGATGGGCTTTTCGTATGGCGGTATTGGGGACTTAGGGGGGAGCAACGGTTGCTTTGTCTGGAGAAACCGATGGCGGAAAGTCTCGTGGAAAAGTTGGCCGACCGGGGAAAGTGCAATAAGGTGCTGCCCTTCCATTTGGATCTCATCGATGAGGCTGGCAAATCGTTCGTCAGAGTGTATGGAGCCTGCCAAATCATGCAAGAGCTCATCTGAGGCTTGCGCACTAAAGCTCAGGTCTCTCCGTGCAAGCATGAAGAACGTGTCGGCGTAGCCCATCCAAAATGATAAATCCATTGAAATCGGCTGAGGGGGCAACTCGATGACCTCTGAGAACCGTTCAAAGAGATAGCAGACCGGTATGTCAAGAGCTTGGCCGATCATGCCGGCAAAAGAGATTTGTGCCTTATAACCTCCCGTTGCATTGATCAAAATGGTGTTGGAGCCATGCTGTTGTACAATCTTCGATATTTCCTTTACCAGATTCCGGAGCCCTTCCGTGCGAAAGCGATTGGCTGAAGAATCTGTGAGCCCGTAGACTTTACGAATCATGACACGATCAAATCCGAAGGAGTTCCGATTAGATTCATAATAGTGCCGGAGAACCTCGCCGGTAAACGCACCGTCTTCCGTGTCTGACACCAGCAGATAGAGATGACCCCTTTCGCCTATTCTGCCGCTTTTGAGAATACTGGATACCGAGTTGATTTCTGCTCCCAGTAGCCGATCGTGGGGGTCCATGGAAAGAAGCATCTGACTGAGAGCAATTGCATTTCGGTCCCGCGCGAACTCCCGGAGTTCGCCATTTTCAGAGCGCCCCAAATTGCCGATAAGACTGGTTCCTACAGTACAGACTAACACGCTCCTCATCTTGTATTCTCCTCAATCCCAGTTCTATCCACGGAATTCCCAAATGATCCCCAGGGTGGTGGATACAGGCAGCAGGACCCAGCAACCGGCCCGCAGTGAAAAGAAACCCTCAATAAACTCGGGGCAGCAGTAAAGGACCAAGCCGCTTGTAGAAACCGAACCATGACACCCCTCATTCACTCTTCTGGTTCAATGCTTACAATTTCGCAATGGTTTCCCTTGACAGAGACGAACACCCTGGCAGTTACCGCCTTGGCCCTGTCAAAGAGCTTCTTATGATACCTATCCGGAACCAGAGAGCGGTCGGGATTCTTCAACGGTGCGGTCTTGCGGACACCGTCATGATGAGTAGCGGTCAAGCTCTTTTCATTCTTCTTCCAGTTCAGAGTTGCCTTTGTCCACTCTTCGGTTAACCGAGCTGTTGCTGGCTGTATTCCTGACATCGCTTCTGAGTCCACAGACCCTATCGAAACGGATTCTGTCTCTTCCATACTACCATGCGGCTGCATTTGGCCATAACCAACTGCGGTCTTGGCCCCAAAACCCAACCATGCAAAGGTATGGTCAAATGCTGTTTCCAGCAGCCCCCGCCATTTTTCCCTCAAGGTCGGGGGCAGCTTCGTAGGCTCACATGAAACAC
>JAPXSS010000043.1:0-25362 GCA_033812955.1 Syntrophobacteraceae bacterium
TCTCAAAATATCAAACTCTTACATCATTCACTATGCCGGAGTTTTGGTAAAAACTCAAGCAAAAATAGCCGGATTAGGTAATTTTTTTAGCAAGTTGACCTTTCCGGATGGACACAAGCTAGCACAACACCAGGAGGGTGCAAGATAGAATAGACGCTCAGAGACGTCAGGCAAAGGCAGATGGCCAGGAGCAATCCACCTTATAGAAGCGCATTTTTTGTCTAGACAGAGGGGAGCACCTTACCCCCTGAACGGTTACAAATCCATTAGGGTGGCATTAGGACAGCCTCAAAAGGTCGATCCTGTGTCTATTTAGTCCTCTTCTTTCCATCCTCGCAGGTAAAGAGGTTTGTCCTGTAATTCGACTCTGATGCGGTGGATCTGTGCCATGCTTGTCTGTACAAACAAGTACTGACTTGAAGAATCCAGAACCGGCAGGCTTGGCATCCCCACCCCAATCCTGGCAATGTAACCGATGGTCTTGGTGCCATCCAGCAACCGAGCATATTCGCCCGTCTGCATGTTCTGAAAATCGAAAGGCGTTTGCAGTCTGAAACCGGAGCTGGCAAGGGGATTCATGCTCAGTTCCCGGCATTGGTAATCGACTACGTAAAGGTAAGCGTTGCCACCGGCGGCGCAAGGTTCGCTGTTTGGCACGAAGGTGGTAAAGAAGACCAGGCCACCGGCAACGAGAACCGAATCAATGATGCGCTCGCCCTCGGCCTTGAGGTTGTAAATACAGTTCCAACAGGGACTAATACAGTTGGTGTTGGTAGTCTCACAACAATCCCCTCCACCGCTTGCCTTTACCCACGTACAATTGTCGTTGAAAATCGGAAATGGATTACAGTGTGGGGGGTTCACATCAACTCCAAAGCCATTCCACTTGAAACCTTCCGTGGCATCTGCCACACTGATTGGCCCGGTCCCGGAGACGGTGGCCGTGGCGTTGATCGTTGGGTTTGTACGAAGGTCTACCGAAAGAGAATAAAGCGACATGGTGGCCATGTCGGTCTTATCGTTGTTCGAGCCTTTAATTATATCATACTTACCAGTCCCAAAATATATGTTTAGATTTCTGTAATTACGGTCCAGTGCAGCTGACGGCATGATTGTAATGGGTTCGTAGTTTGATCTCAGTATATTAGTGGCATCATCCGGTGAAGGAATATTCTTCGTTTGCCAGAAATCAATCTCCATTCCTTTCATTTCATTATCATCAACAATAAAGGTTACCCCATAAAACCTACCATTCATATCGCCAAAATACAGATGGTCCATAAATCCATCCGCCCCGACTATCCCATTGGACTTCCAGATATCGAACACGGCAGCGCTACCTGGAGCATAAGGGATATAGTTAGTCCCGCTCTGCACCGTCGGCCATTTACTGGGCTGAGTTGCGAGCACGAGAGGCCAAACGTATTGAAAAATGTTGATTCCCTTTTCGATATCGATCATCAGCAGGTTTGGCTTAAGAGTCGCGATTTTCTGTGCAGTGGTCACCGAAGCAGTGATGTCAGTGAGTTGAAAGATCCTTGGAGCAGTGGGAATGACCGCAACCCAGCCACTGAGGTCACCATAGCCATGAGTGCTGGGGGAAAGGGTCGGGGTTCCTGCCTCGAGAGGGGGAACCGGGTCGGCAGCAAGGAAAGAGATGTTAGCCATATCAGTGAGTTTGAGTCTGCCCACATAAGGGACCGCCCAGGAGGATGGCAGGGTCTTCACCTTATCGTATTGAGTCTTATTCCGGTAAGGAGTCCGAACCTCATAAGGGGACGCGGTCCCGGCGAGCTGGACCATATTCCTAAGGGTGGAGAATTCCCAGAGGACACTAGGGTTGTCCGGATCGGTCACATCGAGGGCAAAGTAAACATCGCCGCCACCGCGTTCACCGCCAATCAGGACCGTGCGCCACTGGCGGTTGGCTTCGATGCCGGCGCCAGTAGGGTCGATATAGACTTCCCAGGCTTGAGGTGATAGGTCCACCATGAATCTATGGACACAGCCGCTTTCAATACCGTAAGTGGGGCGGGCCAGTTCTTTCAGTTTTGTCAGGACATTGCTCGGGATGTAGGCCCAGAGTTCCCTTCCGATATCGGAATCCAAAGCCGGATCAGAAACCCACTTTTGTTGGGCATCATTCCTTTTTCCCGCAACAAACGCATGCACCATGCCATCGTTGGCACCCACATAGATCATCCGCTTCCGGGTGCTCTGACATTCTCGGAAGCAATAGAAGCATTTCTTGCGGCAGCTATTCGTGGGGGAACTGCAATCACAGCCGCCGGTGCACGCCGTCCCACAGTTGCCGGCCGCACCGCTTGGGGTGCTCGCAAGGGTCGGCTGCTGGACGACCACCGGGGTGGAATAGACAATATCACCCAAAGTCCAGCCATCGCGGTCTCGGCCCTTGATCCAACCCTCCTTGCCACGGACCCAGTCAATGATTTCACGACACGCAAGCGTTGAATTCCCCGCATCGAAAAGGGAATCACCACTCAGTGCAAGCAAGTCATCGGGGCATATATTGCCGGTATCGAAAGCTACCTGGGTACCATTGTCCCAGGTGAAAATTTTCCGAGATGCGGGAGCAGGCAGGCGCTCTTCGGCTTCCCAGCAGTGGTCGTGATGCTGAAAGCAAAAGTTGTTCTGGTATTCCGGCTTCTGAAAGGCATAGAGTATTCCCGAACAGGTCCCAGGGGTTCCCGGATTCCAGGTGCAGCCGGTGAGCAGTTCGCAATTGCTCTGCGTCGTATACTCGGCACACCCCTCATAAGGCCAGTAGACTTCTAGATGACCCTTCCATACAAATTCCCTGGGGTCATCTTCGTAGGACGTGAATGCGCCTCGCACTATCATATCCTGGCCTTGCACCTCCTGCGTGACCGTGGCGACCGCACCGGCACTGCCCCCTCGGCTCAGAATGGCAATAAAAGCCTTCTCCATTTGCTCGTATAGCTTGAGCGGGTTGGCCACGAAGAAGTAATTATCGGGCATGCCATCGTTGTCTCGATCCCATTTCTTGGTGCGATCGGGCTTCTTGCTGCCATCCGTGTCAACAAAGCCACCCCACTTGGCTGCATACCAGAGTGGGTCGCGCAGCACCCCGGCAGCGTTGCCGGTGACGGTGAAAGTCTTGGTCCAGGTTTTCGGCAGATTGGCGACGAGCTCTGGGGTATCAGAATCTTCCCACGGCGTGAAGTAGTTGGGCACATCATTATCTTTCACCACATAGTACGCCCCGTCCTCGCTGGTCCCGGATATGATGAAACCCAACACCTGGTCGTAGTCCCCAGCGGCATAAACGGAAGAATCCACGCTCACCTGAAGCTGACTGCCGCCGATCGGCTGGATGGTATATTTGACAATCGCATCCATGTCATGGTCGGCGCCCTGTTCCACATCCTCGAAGTTGACCCTGAACGTCGCCGAGGTCATCATATTTGTGCTGTTGTCATACGTAATGTTTTCCACATAGAAATCCACAATCTGATTGGTGGGGCAAAAGGCGTCGGAGCTGCAGTTGGTCAGATGAAGACCGTTGGCATCCGTAGAACTACTGCACTTGTCAAAGCAGCTGGTCTTTACATTACCCACGTACGAGCCACTTACGGACTTGCCCACAGGGACAATCCGCACGTTGTGGCCGCCGACTTGGACGTTGATGTCGGGAACGGGCGAAGCGAGCGTAACGGCCATGGTGCTGACATCGGGTTTCCCTGTGTTGTCCTGGAACATTGTCTTGCCATAGTAGGCAACCGCCGCTGCGTAGAAACTGCCCTGCTTGGTTGGCTCCTCGGGGCACAATCCCCGGATGTTGCCCAGATTTGTGATATCTTTTGCAGTGCAGCTAAAATCGGAGGTGCTCCCACTCTGCCCGATGAACCTGCTGCCGGCAACGGACTCGCTCGTCCCAATGGTGTTCGCGAGGGTCGTCACGTTGAGGTTTGGCAGATCCGTCGTAAAGCTCGTGCCAAAAGAGTTGCCCGGGAGTTGGTCCGAATCGTAACTGACGTTTTCATCGCTGATGACCAGCAGGAAAGGTCTGGCGCAATCGGGGAAGATGTCGTAACTCTGGTAGGTCTTGCTTCCCTTGCTGATGCCCCAGGCGGGCTTCGGCAGGTTTACGGTCGAATCCGCGGTGGTCGAGTAGGTATAAGCGCTGGTAGGTGAACCCTTCCCCGCAAGGTACCGGAGCGCCTCATACATCATCTCGCCGACCGGATTACCCCACATCAGGCATTCCCCCTCCTTTAGGGCATGGTCGGTAATCCAACCGCACGTTCCGCCGCTGGAATCCTGGTAGCTCCAATCCGAGTATCTGAACCCGATGGTCTTCATGCGGTCCAGGGCAAGAATGATATTGCCCTGAACATTCTCTGAAGTCTGAAACGATCCCGACTGGTAATTGATCTCATCGAGTATTGACCAGATGTTCTTGCGCAGGACACCGCCGCTGGTATTCTTGGTGTTGGAACCGGTAAGCAGGCCCATATACATGCCGGTGTTTTCGATGCAGAGGCCTTCTCCGCCACGGCAATCGCCGTCAGTGCTGCAGGTTTTCCAGCTTTTTGAACAAACCTTCGAGCCACTCCCTTCAGCATACTTCTGGAGCAGACCGACGGGCTTGTAGGTTGTCCCGCCGCCGGGATAGAGTTTGCAGAAGGTGGTATCGTATTCTGGACTGAGACTGCAAGCTTGGGCCCTCACATAATATGAAGTTATGTCACTTCGTGAACCAACGACATCGCCCGACGCCGTGCTGTTTGGCCCCGCGCACACCGGTCCTCCCCGCGAAGCCCAATCCCACATGCGATGGGTATCGTTCTGGGCAACCTTGATCACATGTGCATCGCCGGCACTCGTGCTGGTCACGCAGAAGAGATGTCGCCTACCGGATGTCGATGGCGGGAATGGGGTGAGGCGCTGAGTGTCAGAGCCGGCATATTCCTTGCCCCAACTGTGGGCATCCTGGGGGATGTAAACGCCTTCCAGGACCGTTTCCGATGCGGAATCACTGCTCCGGTGTCCACCGTAGAGGACCCTTTTGATTACATCCATGCGGGACATGGCAAGCCAGTTGAGGAAATTGCCGCTCCACTCATTCTCGTTGCCACAGTAGTGGTCTTTGGGGGTGCTACGGGCATTGGGTGCGAACCGAGTGGGGACAAATTTCGGAGTGCCAGTGGTATTATACGTATAACACTTATCCCAATCAAAAAGACCGAAGTAATCGATGGAATCCTTGTAGCCTATATCCAGTCGACCATCGCCATCCAAATCGATGGCATCATTGTAGGCCTCATAATAGAGTTTGTGATCCCTTTCCATGACCAGCATGACCAGCGGTGGCGCATCGACGGATATGAACGGCGGCGCCGTGCACTCATCATAGGAAAAAATCGTGGGCGCAGAGGCCAGCAAGATCAGCACCAGCACAACAAGAGCGGCCACAAGTCCTTGCATTGCCTGCTTCTCCTTATACATCTAGCGCGTGACTCTCTGCAGTAAAGCCGAGAGTATATTTCTGGCATTGGCCTTGCCGGATGGGAGAGGAATCGTCCCCTTTCCCATGGCCCTGAAGTAAAGGCTGTGAAAAGATGAAGCACCCTGCCAGTTTATCATCCACCCCGATGGTGGTGTGGTTCTGTAGGTTAGATATTGAAGGGTTGGCGTCATGTAGCCCTCACCGAGTCCCTGCTCCGGATTCATATATGTCAGCCCTGATGGTGTAACTTCTACCGGGGTGTTGTCGGTGAGATTGGCGTATGAAGGAGAGAGCGAGTTGTCATAAAGGCATCGATAGTTCAACTGGAGCGCAGCCTCGGCAAGATTGAAAGCCGATTGTCTTCGTTCCATCGCGGTGGTGACACGGAATGTAGTCTGGCTCTCAACCAGCATCCATACCCCAAACAACGACAGCAATGCGATCATCGACACCGCAAGCACCATTGCGATCCCCTTTTCATTTCGGAGCACCCGTTGCAGCTGCATTGGTCATCTCTCCCTTGCATTGGCCCGTTTGGCGAACATCCTGTTAGTTCGCGGTGTTTCTGGGCCGAATGGTGACCGTGTAGGATCGGTAAACAAAGCTGCATTCATTGGAATTCAGGGACGCACCGCTGCGGTTTTCCGCCGCAGGTCGGCAGTATTTCAGTTCATTATGAACGCCCACCGGATTCGGGGTTCGTGTGACAAGAGTGAGTCGGATCAGGTTGATGGGATAGGGATCAAACGGGTCCATGCTGCAATAGGGACTTCCGCTACCCGGGCCTACCCCCGTGCCGGCGCAACCGCTCACGCCATACCAGTTTCCACTCATGTCCCGATAGGCTACCTGCAAGTCCACCACATTCACGGCAAAAGGCTGTGCTCCGCCGGAAGACCTGTCACTGCGTCTGAGGATGTGACTGGTGCCGTCGACAAAATAATAGACCGCCGGCGCAACGTAACTGCCTCCCAGATTCCGATCCAATACCAGAGGATTGGCCGCACTGCTCGTGATGCGGGCGACCTTGTTCACTCCCGGCACAAGGCTGGTCAGGTCACTGATGACATAATGAGTCACATTTGCCTTAAAGTCATAAGTATCATCCTCATTGATGTCGAGCCTGGAAACCGTCACGCTTGCAGTCCCACTTCCGCTGGTAATCTCTGCGCATCCCCCCCAGCCATTCCCCTCTGTCATCAAGCGGATACCCGTTCCATTTTGGGAGTCCAGGTCGATGAGTGTCGTATCGTTGACATAAATCTCGTCAGCAGTTGAGTTGCCGCCGTCTTTGAAGTAGAAAGCCATCTCCGGCCTTACCGACCATCCTGCCTGAGCCAGGTCTCTCTTCAAAAAATCAAGATATAAGTTACTGGTTTCCTGGATTTCCTTGGTTTCCTGGCCTCTTTTGAAACTTCTGGTTTGACCGGTGAAGATTGCCAGACTCAGCGTCATCACCACACCGGTGATGGCAATGGCAACCATCAATTCAACCAGGCTCATTCCCCTTGAAGTCTGTATTCTCATACTCTTGGGCACGTTCGACACCCGAACTTCAATTGAGGTTAACAATGATCGAGGACATCTGTACATTGCGTTGCGTCGTCGTTTTGGCCCCGCCGAAGGCTCCCCTTCTCTGCGGCCAGGAGACATAGACGGTAACGTGTTTTTTCCAGGCAAACTCGGTGGTAGCAACCCCGTAGAATCTGGTTAAGGGGGCTAGTAGGGGCGGGTCATCAGGATTGGTTGTATGATTCCCATCAGTCAGCATGGGACTGGAAAACGCCACGGTTCGGAGGAAATCTAACTGACTATTTGCCGCTGCAACCGCTTCCGTTTCGAGATCAGTCCTGATATCCGTCTGCAGTGAAGTATAGTGAACGCCCCAGAGCGCAACAAACGCAATGGCCATGCAGGTCAGAGATACCAGAACCTCCACGAGTGTGAAGCCTGATTGGTTAGAGGTCCTGACAGTCAACAGCGATCCTTCCCATATTGCTCATTCTCACGTTACACCGACGTTTGCCAGCCTTGGTCAGAGTGACGGTTACGGCTGCAAAAGCCCCACTCGTATTCTTTGGCATTCCTCTGGTGTCGAACCGGAAACGGGTATTACTCCCCATTGCGACACCTCCGAAATCCTGGGCGACATCAACCTGGTGAACGACCGGTTCGTTGAGCTCCCTTGTGCAATTCGGGCTGATGGGTGGATTGGCCGTATTGTTCCCGTCCCTGAAAATTGTGTACACGTTTCCAGCCAGGGAGACCGCATAACTCTCATGCTTTTCCATGGCCAACATTTTCGCTTCTTTCAGGTGGCCCATCAGCTGAGTTGCCGCCGCCGTTGCTTGCTCCTTTTTCAGCTGGCTTGAAAAGCCCGAATAGCCCAAGCCAACCATAATCAAGGTGATGGCAACCACGACCATGGCTTCGACCAGCGTGAATCCCCGGTTAGTTCGAAGAGGCTGCGTCGCTTGCCCGATTGACAGTGCCATCACTTGATTCCATGCATGGTTTGAGCTGATAGGTTAGGAGGGTTTCCGCTCCCTCACTGTCCCGAGCTGCTATCTGCACCTCATGGCTCGCTCCGGTGCCTTCTACATTAATCAGCCACTCAATGACCCCGGTGGCCGAATCAATCTTCATCCCGGGCGGACCGGCTTTCAGCACGAACTCTACTTGATCTCCTTCCGGGTCTGTAGCTTCGATGCTGGCCTGATAGGTGTTGCGGCCACCCAGGCTCTGCCCGGCAAACCGAATGGCAGGCGAGGCATTGCCAACGAGAGTGGATACCGTTACCGGACTGCCGCTCGCGGAATGATTACTGGCGATCACTGCCACTTCCACGAAAGCGCCGCGATGCAAAGGGCTATTCAGAACACTCTCCTCCGATTCCTGTACGGCCTGGCCATCGATTTGCCACAGGTAAAGGACTCTGATCTCCTTGCCGTCCAGATCTTTCGCGTGGACGCTGGCACGCAGCTGTTCACCAGTGACGGGAGAAGCGGGTTCCAGTGTCACTTTCTCGATGACTGGCGGACGTCCTCCACTCTTAGCAACGGCTGTCTCCGCCTGCGAACCGGAAGAAACGCCGGAGGCTTGTTCGGAACGCTTGGTGGGGTCCGAGATGTCCGCCCCACTGCTTGGTTCGTTTCCAGGCGTAACCGGAGATTGTGGTGCCTGAGAACACGCTATCAATGACACGAGCAGGAGGAGTGCTGCCGATAGGATTCTGATTCGAGTGAGCCCACCAGGCGATGGCCCTGCCACGCCCCCGCTCCAATGTTGTCCAATCACTTCAGCACCCGATCATCATGTTCTTGCCACCGAATCTCGGCTCCAATTATGCTGGAAAGCCATATACGAGCAGGCTTGACTACCTCTGCTTTATGGTAAGGTGACAGCGCTTGCTTTCTCTGAGGCGCATGGCAACGGAAAATCGTCCAACATGGGAGAGCGACTCGGTTTTGAAAACCGAGTCGCTCTGGATATCATGGATCGGTGTTTTTTGCCTGCGGCCTGAAAGAAACTATCCTCCGTTGCCATCAATCCTGTGAGTCTAGCGATAAACCCAGTCGAAAAGCGACCACTTTAGGGTGTTGGGCGTTTCCACAAGAGGCCGTTCCATCGTATCGTTCACAGACAGGTCATCATTGCCAGCCGGCAGAGTCCTCCTCGCCCTGATCTGGAAACTCTCAGCATTGGCATTCACCACCCAGACACGATAAGGCCTTGTGGAACTGTCGGTTGTCCATGGACTGGCATTAGCACAATTGCTGCCAAAGGAGCTCAGACACCGGATAGTACCGGCATAATGGTAGTTGTCCGCCCAGAAGACTTCCTGATCGAATTTGGCCTGCATGAGCGCTTCTACTGCGGTACCCTGCTTTACTCTGTCCATATAGTTGACATAAGCAGGTATTGCCACCGCCGCCAGGATTCCCACAATGGCAACCACTATCATGATTTCCAACAGGGTGAAGCCGGCTTCCCGATTGAAACAGGTGGTGTTGCTTACCGACGGTGCTGATCTCATGCGACTGCGAGTTCTGTGAGCCTCTGATCCTATTGGTTCAAACCCCTGCCTAAAACCTCCAGGCTGGGAACTCCCTCATACTCCCGGCACAGCTCGGCAGGAATAACCGGCCATCCTGCAGCAGAGGCGAGGGTGGGTAGAGGCACGGCGGTTGCGCCGGGACCCGCCGCCGCGCTGATGATTCATGACCCTGCCTGCGGCAATGGGAGTATAGCAATTTCTGTGCGCACCCGCTGGGGGCGGTCTGCTGAAGGGCAATGCCGGTGACTTAAGGAAAAATGCACGAAGAAGTCCCCCGAGCGGGGATAAACCCCGCCCCTACGATGTAAGACAACGATCCACGGAGGGGCGGGCTTCATGCTCACTGCTGTTGAATTAAGGAATTCGCTAAGGGCATATTCCCCCCTTGAGGGGGTAAAGGGGGTGTTTCTGACGTGCTTCAAACCCTTACACCCCTGCCTCCCCTCAAGGAGGAATCACATGGCCTACTTCAACGGTATTGGGAGGGGAGGAATGTCCGCGCTATTCAGCGGAGATTGTCACTCCTCTGACAATTGTTGTCAAACCCTGTCCTAATGAATGAACGAAACTGACACCGGAATTACTATTTCGACGTTAATATTTCTTGCCCACGCTCTAATTGAGGCTCTTTAAAAGGTCTTCCGCGACGGCCAGGGCTTTGGTCCCCAATTCTTGCGAAATGCTGCCGTTGCGGCAGAGCAGCACCAGTTTTTCGCGATCGATAAGGGTTGGTTTTTCCCCGGCACGCTGGATGATATCCACTTCGAGATCCAGGTATCGGGCACCGTAGGGGTAGAGTTCGACGGGAGTGTTGATGTTGTAATAGTGGCCGATGAGCTGATGGTTGCGGGTGAAGTAGGAATGCTTGACCGACCAGGCCCCTTCCTGGAGTTCCGTCAGCCCGTAATCTCCTTCCTGGATCGGTACGTTCAGCCCATCGTAGCGGCCCTTCGAAAAAATGCGCCGGAAGACCAGGCCATGAGGATCGCTGCTGACCAGGACGCCTTCGCGTGGGCGCATGGGTTTGCCCGCGGGCCGAATATGCTCCAACCTGACCAGGCCCTCTTTTTCAAGGGGCAGCAGGATTTCCATCTGGAAGACGGCGTCGTCGAGGGATTCTTTTTTCTCGGGATGCTTCAGGAGAGTCTGTTCAGCCTGTTCCAGAGTCTTGCTGGCGATGGTGCGATAGCGATGATGGCGCGAGATGGTAGGAACAACGGTCAGCCGGGTCTCATCGAGAACTTGCTTGGCGAATCCCGGAAATTCGATAGCAGCCTTGACCATCCCGGTTTCTTCTTCGACGGGAACCACGCTGAGCAGGGTGGCATCCAGGAGGCGTTCCTGAAGAAAGGTCAGGCACTGCGTCATCTTCTCCGGAGGTCCTGTGAGTTCCACTCCCTGGAGGCTGGGTCGGTCCTGAATGAGGATCTCGCATTCACCATCAGCGTTCTCCAGGGTGAAAAGCCGCCGAATTTTGCTGGATGGATCAACGAGGTGGTACCCCGCGTCCAGCATGAGTTTGGTCAGGGCAGTCGAGTAGATGCCGCGAATCTTGATGCAGGCGCTCATGACGGAACCTTCTGCAATGGGATTAATCAACGGGGTGGGTTGAGCTCTGCTGCCCCCCCCCCACGGGCCTACAATGGTTCCGGGGCTGGGCGGAGGCAACCCTGCCCCGTCGATGCTCACACCATTTCCCGCCAACTCATTCAACCTTATTTTAGCAGCTCAGATCATTTCCGTCCCCAAAAAAGGACAGATCTCAACTGACAGGAGGAAGCTTTTCCCGAAGAAAGCTGCAGAAGGATCCATGGTCCGAGCCAAAATCCAGCTCGAGCTGGGCGGCCAGCGTGAACGTCTGAACCCCCTGAGGAAGCCGCACCAGGTCCTTTTCGGTGGTGACCAGAAAGGCTGTTTCAGATTCCGCCATGGCCCTGCGAAGCATGAGGAAATCATGCCCGCGATAGGGATGATGGTCCGGAAACGGAAAGCTGTCGCAAATGACTATCCCTGCCTCCTGCAGCAGATAAAAGAAGGTTTCCGGCCGGGCGATGCCGGCGAAGGCGACCACTTTCTTGCCGCGAAGGGCCTCGAGTGATACGAGTTGCCCGGTCAGCCCTACCCGCAGGGCGGTCAGGCGATGCCGGCAGGCAAAGACCGGTTTTCCGGGTAACAGGCGGGTGATCATGATACGCGTCTCGGCGGTTCGGGCGGGATCATCCGCCCGGGTCAGCACGATGGCATCGGCCCGAGCCAGAGTTCCGGGGGGGGCCCGCAGGGGACCGAGCGGCAGGAGAGCGCCGTTTCCCAAGGGGGTTCGGGCATCGAGCAGGACCAGATCGAGGTTTCGTTTCAAACCAAGGTGCTGAAAGCCGTCATCGAGAATGAGAAGGTTTGCGTCATCGTTTTGCACGGCGAACGTGCCTGCCAGCCAGCGGTCTCTGCTCACCCAGACGGGAATCGGATTTGCCCGCCGGGCCAGGAGCACGGGTTCATCGCCGAATGCCGACACCGCCCGCGAACTCTCGCCGCCCAAAGGCACTCTTGCGATGTAGTCATGGCGCCTTCGGTAACCCCGGCTGAGGATGGCCGGCCGATATCCCAGGTGGTGTAGGTGGCGCGCGAGCCACAAGCACAACGGTGTCTTACCGGTGCCTCCGACCACCAGATTACCCACGCTGAGGACATAGGCCGAGAGCTCTCGGCGCCGTTGGGCGGCCCGCCGTTGGTCGTGCTGCACGCCCTTTGCGTAAAGGGCTGCGCCCAGCGCCAGCAGATGGTGCCAGAGGCATGCGCCCGACGGCGGCTGAGGCGCGTACCAAGTGCGATGAAGCCAGGCGGAAAGCATCCGGCTGAACCGGTCATGCAGCTTTGCTAAGGGCTCTTGCCAAGGTTGCATGCTTTCTTTCATCCACGAAGTCACACTCATAAAATTTCTTCCGGACGATGTCGGCATCATTGTTAATACCTCACCATGCATTCCTTTACCAGCCTTCCACCCTTGCTTGACTGGTATTCCCGTGGGATTGCCCGAAGAAGCCCGAGTCTGCCGGGCAATACTGTTGAATCAGGCCGCGAGCGTCATTCAGGCGAAAGCCTGAATCCAGATTTCATGAGGCTTTCTGGACCCAGGCTGCCGCCGGGGTGACGTTAATTCAACAATATTGAGTCTCCCCAGGGGCTGGCACGGTCACTGTTGCTGAATTGAGCGGTGCGATCCCCTCCTTGAGGGAACAGGTTGCTGTTTCACTGGTGCGCTCAATTTGTTACACTCCCTTTGGCTTTGATCCTCAACTGGGAAAGATAGCGACTCATGATTCAGTCCAGACTCTCCATCTGGTGCGGCACTTCAGGGTTTTGCCGGGAAACGCTGGAAGCGCTTTATGCCGCTTTTAATCGGCGGGAACTGGTGCACCCGGACCCGCTCGAATTTGTGCTGAAATATTCCCACCCGCTGGACCGCGAGGTCGTCGGCCTGGTGGCGGCGTCGCTTGCGTACGGCCGGGTCCGGCAGATCCTCAAGAGCGTCGCACAGGTTCTCAGCCTGATGGGAGGAGTTCCTTCACAGTTCGTCAGAGAGCATTCGTACGGCGAGCTGCAAGAGACCTTCAAGGATTTCAGGCATCGTTTTACCGGAGGCGCGCAGCTGGCGGGGCTGCTGTATGGCATCGGGCGGGTCATGGGGCGATATGGGTCTTTGGAGTCGTGCTTTCGGAAGCACTGCCGACCGGAAAGCGACACCTTCCTTCCTGCCCTGACGGCCTTTGTTGCCGAGCTGAGAGCCGAGATTCCGTGTGGCGTGGAGATGCTGGTGCCTCGCCCGGAAAAGGGCAGTGCCTGTAAACGGCTCAATCTCTTCCTGCGCTGGATGGTGCGGCACGACGAGGTTGACCCGGGTGGCTGGCATCGCCTGGATCCCGGTCGCTTGATTGTGCCGCTCGATACCCACATGCACCGGCTTGGGCTCAAAGCCGGCCTGACTTGCCGCCGGCAGGGGGACATGCGGACCGCCCTGGAAGTGACACGGGCTTTCCGAGCCATTGCCCCGGATGATCCGGTGCGCTATGATTTTGCCCTGACGCGCCTGGGAATTCGTGGTATAGAGGACGAGCAAGACTCGGTGATGAGTGGTTCTTGATGGTTCAACCTTGAGGAGGATGAAAATGGAAAGCTGCGATGTCAAGCTTTACGCGTTGAGCACGTGCATTCACTGCCAGGACACCAAGGAGTTTCTAAACAAGAGCGGGGTTGACTACAAATGTGTTGAAATCGACAAAGTGACCGGTGAGGAACGGCAGAAGGTCATTGAAGAAGTGAAACAGTACAATCCGAAGTGCTCTTTCCCCACTATCTTGATCGGTGACAAGGTGATCGTAGGTTTCCTGGAGGATGAACTCAAAGAGGCCCTCAAGCTATGAGCGCAATGACTGTTGACCAGCTCTACGAGATGCTCAGGAAGGCGCAGGAACCCAAGGGCTTTTTTTTCAATAAGGATCGGCAACAGGTACTCCGATTGCTGCAAAGCCTCCTGATCAACCGTGAGCGCTACGGCTACATGTGCTGTCCCTGTCGGCTTTCAGCCGAAGACCGCGAATGGGACCGCGACATCACGTGTCCCTGTGTCTACCGCGCGGCCGATGTCGCCGAATACGGCAGCTGTTATTGCGGCTTATATGTGTCACCGGCCTGGAATGAGGGTAAGCTGCCAACCGACGTCTACATCCCGGAGCGACGGCCGGCGGAAAAGATGTTCAAACCGGGCTAGCAGGAGCCTTCGAAGAGTGATTCAAGCCGCAGCCGAGCCCTGCGGAGGGAATCCAGGGTGGCCGCAAGACGCCGCTGAACCGAAGCCGGTTCCTTTCCGAAGAGATCCATTTGCGCTTCGCACAGGTACCAGACGCAGACGTAAGGGCGAAGGATGCGCTCCAGCGAACACCCTGCCGGGGTCAGGTAGCGGCACGGCGCGCAGGCAGCCGAGCGGGTCTGCCCGGGGGGCGGGTTGAGGCCCAGGGCCAAGATGGCAAGCAGATCGGTCCGATTGAAAAAGACCATCGTGGCGTGACAGCAAACATCGGGGCAGGCAGGGCAGGTGCTTTGACAGTACTGCTCCAACAGCCGATCCAACCAATCCCGAGCGGTACGAATAACGCCGGCTGCCGCGTGGAGCTGCTCCCGGTCGAGGGACCCGAGGCGGATCTTCAAAGCGGCCAGATGCGCCCGCCACTGCCGGTCACTCATGGGTTGTCGCAGGAACGACGATTCCTCCAGCTTTTCGAGATTCGGAGCGGGTGGCTGCGGTGATAATGTGCGATCGTGCGTTCTCATAAGCTTCCTTGAGGGATCCGTGCCTCGCAGCTCTTGTATCAACGAGCAACTCGACCCTCCGATGAAACCACAACAGGGGGCTTGCGCGCAACCCAAATTGGCATGCCTGGCCACTTGGGAATCGGTCGGGGGGCGTGCTGTGATTCTGGCTTCGAAGACAAGCCAGGCTGAAAGGAGCGGTCAGCAATGGTTGCGCACATGCTGGTACTGAGGTTTCCCAGGGAGATTGTGGCCAAGCCCATCATCACCTACCTGGTTCGGGATTACCGTTTGTCCTTCAATATTCTCAAGGCCCAGATCTTCCCGCGCAAGGAAGGCATGGTCGTGATGGAGTTGAGCGGCGAACCGGGTGATTATGAGAGGGGCATTCGCTACCTCCAGGAAGTGGGCGTGGTGGTGGAAGCCGTCGGCCAGGGGATCTGGCGGGATGACGAGAAATGTTACCAGTGTGGTGCCTGCACCGCGGTCTGTCCTACCGGAGCGCTCCATATCAAGCGCCCGGAAATGGAGGTGATCTTTGAATCGGAACGGTGCAGCGCGTGTGAGCTCTGCGTTAAGACCTGCCCCGCGCGGGTCATGGTCGTGACGTTCGACAAGAGCCTGGCGGAGCTCTGACAAGCCTCTAACGGAAAAAGGAAAACCTGCCCTGCAACCCGCAGCCGGTATCCTGCACCCGGCAACTCCCAATGCTGTTGAAATGAGGAACTCGCTAAGGCCAAATTCCACCCTTGAGGGGGAATCACATCGCCTGGTTCAAGCCTGCTGCCGGCAATGCGTGGCCCGCACGCGGCATTCCGCAGTCCGGAAGCCGCAACCGAAGGATCCGACGGTGACCCGGTTGCCGACAGCCTGGGGCCTGGCACGGGATGGAGCGCGGTGAACGGTTTCCGGACGGTTGCCCTCGAGACCCTCGGATGTAAGGTCAATCAGTATGAATCCGTCTACTTCCGCCAGACCCTGGAAGAGGCCGGCTATCGGTTGGTCTCGTTCCGTGAGCCAGCCGACATTTACCTGGTGCACGGCTGCGCCGTTACCGCCAGAGCCGCCTTCCAGGCCAGGCAATTGTTGCGGCGGGCGCAACGGCTGAATCCCGATGCAGCCATTGTTGCTGCCGGTTGCCACGGGCAACTCGAAGCGGCACGGATCGTCCACGAGCGGCTGGCCACCCACATCCTGGACAATCGCACCAAGTTCGAGCTGGTTGACTGGTTGCAGGTACCCGGGGATCTCGCGAACCCGGTATGCAGTTCGAACCCCCTCGACCGTCCCACCATCTTCAGCCCCCTGCCGCTCACCGCGTGGCATTCGGGGCGAGCCCGCGCCCTGCTCAAGGTGCAGGACGGCTGTAATGCCTTTTGTGCCTACTGTGTGGTTCCCCATTTGCGGGGCCGCAGCCGCAGTCTTTCCCTGGAAGGCGTTGGTGCCCAGATGGCGCGCCTCCTTGTTCATGGCTGCCGGGAAGTGGTATTGACCGGGATCCACCTTGGCCAGTGGGGCAAAGACTTGGATCCCCCGCTTGAGCTGGCGACGCTGCTGAGGGTCCTGAACGAGGGACCCCGGCCCTATCGGATCCGCCTGAGCTCCCTTGAACCGATGGAATGCACCCCTTATCTCCTAACCAGCGTGGCCGGCTACACTTGGCTCTGTCCTCATTTCCATGTGCCCCTCCAAAGCGGCGACGCCGACGTCCTCGCCAGGATGGGACGGCCTTACGCTCCTCAGCAATATGCGGAACGGATTTGGGAAATCCATCGCCTCTTTCCCCGGGCAGCCCTTGGCGCCGATGTCATGGTCGGCTTTCCCGGGGAATCCGCATTCCAGTTTGCCAACACCTGTGACCTGATCCGGCAGCTTCCCCTGTCCTATCTCCACGCCTTTCCGTTTTCCCCTCGCCCGGGCACCGCGGCCGAATCCCTGCCCGGCCGCCTCCCCGGACAGGAACTGAAGTGCCGGGTGCAGGTGCTCCGGGATTTGAGCAGGCAGAAGAAGCAGGCCTTTCAGGCAGGCCTTCTCGGCCGGACCGTGGAGGTCCTTGCCGAAACCGAAATCGAACCCGGCTGGTGGCGGGGAACCTCGGAAAACTATCTCCAGGTGGTCTTCCCCGCTTCAGGTCCGTTAATACCTGGTTTCATCGCCCGCGTGACCCTGGAACAGCTCACGGAACGCGGGATGTTGGGAAAGCCTCTGGAGATTGCCGCTGGAACATAAAGAATCTTACCAGCCGGGGCTCCGGCGGGTGGTCCGAGTCAAAGGGAAGCATCTCCTGGGTATAGTCGTCCAGCAGCGGGTTCAGGTAGGCTCCGACCAACTCCCGCTGGTCGGCGTCCGGTACGAGCTTTTCGACCCACGAGCGGATTGCCGTCGCCATATCTGCCGGCTGCAGCCGCCCGAATCCTTCCGCCCATTGCTCGACCGGGAGCGGTTCGACGTGCCACTTGCCGCTGATCCTGGATTGTGCAGCCGCCGTTAAGATCATTGTCCCGAGGGTGAGATCTTCCGGCCCCCGTACTTGCCCCTCCTGCCACAGCCGGGCGGTGAGTTCTTCCGGTCTTGCCGCAAGAGCGTCAAAGAGCGGGCCAAGAGCGGCTATGATTTCGATAAAACGGTTTGCCTGGGCCAAATCCTGCCGGTTTCGGAAGAAATCCTCACGGGGAGTTGAAACGGTGGATGCTTCCGCCGCCGGTCGGAGCAGCCGCGGCGTTCGCTGCAACAGCAACTCCGCGGCCTGCGTCCAGTCCGGTTCGAGGCAGGTGAAGCCCAATGGCCATGCTGCCGGCCATCCCCGGTCCACCAGTTGCCGGAACCGGCCTTTGACCTTGAGCAGTTGCGTGTGAGCCAGGCGAAAGAGATGCTCGAGAAAGATCCGTTCGAGGATTTTTCCGACCTGCTGTGGGTTTCCCCGACTCATGAGGTCGAGACCCAAGTTCACGTGAGCGGCAACTTTCTGCACCGCCTGGCGCAAAACCTGGGGTTCATCGAGGGCCAGTCGGTCGGCACGGATCACTTTGTTGGCCAGGGATGCCAGTTCCAGGCAAAGGGTAGCGAGCAGGCGGGGTTCGCGGAGGCCCGCGAGGGCAGTGCTCAGCAGGTCGTCGCCGGAGAGCAGGGCCAGCGCGAAGACAGGCTGAGGGGCCTCACTCGATGCCGTGATCTCGATGTCCTTCAGCGTCTTCAGTTCCCTCGGCCCGATGCTGCTGTAGATGCTCAGGGCATCTTCATAGGCAGGAATGGCCTGATCCTCGAGACGCGCCCGGGTGAACCGATAGGCGTCTTCCTCCACCCCGGCCTCAGGCACCCAGATGATGTGGTTCATGAGTTCCCGGTAGAATCCCGGATGGACTTCGAAGAGGAGGCTCAATACTCGTGCGAGGAAATCCTCAAACTGAAGATACGGTGTTTCCCAAAAGTACTGGTCGTCGAGGGTGTGTTTCGGCAGTTGCTCGCCTGCCTCGAGCAGGTCGATATCTTCCGGAGCGACCACGACCTGCAGGCATTTCTTGAAGAGTGTCGTCAGTAGTTCAAAATCTGCCTGGTAGAGCCAGGCCAGCAGCTTTTCCTCACTGGCCATGGCCAGCCGTTCCAGCCACTGAAGGGCTTTTGCCGGCTGAATGACGTCCTTTTCCCACCATTCGAGATCGAACAGGTGCACCAACTGTCCGACCTCGCCCAGTGCCAGCAGCGGCCAGGCATCGTCAGGCCCGAGCTCTTTTACCGAAAAGAAGAAATCCTGCACGGGAAGCGCCGCTACCACCGCCGCCGCATCCGGCCTGGCGAGGATCGCTTCCAGTCGCTTCCCGGCCGGCAGCGCCATCAGCTGCCGACTCAATGCTCGTGGAGCAATTTCCATCACAGCTTCCTCTTCACTCATTACAGCCTAAAACGGCCTTGAATTGAGCTGGTAGAGCGGAAAAGATGATACCCATCGGGCGCTCTCCAGTTTTTAGAAGAATCATCTTCGTGGTATGATATCGTCAAAAGTGAAAGAGGGCCATTGAGAAAGTACTGGCCGGGGATATGGATTAAATCCCATACCCCGACACAGTTCATTCAGGCACGGGCGTACTGTGCGGGTTTTCCAGTCGATACGATAGTCGGTGGAGACAAAATCTTGTCGACCCTGGTGGTCCTGGCTTCCGTGATCGGCCGCAAGCTCACCCGCATGCAGATTGTCGGCTGACGGAAACCAGTCGTCGAGGATGAGCTTCCCTGCATGCCCTCCTCTCGCATCCGGTTGCTTCGCGCGGAATGATTGCCTGCCGTGCAAAATGAGGCTTTCAGAAGACCCTGTTGCAACTCTTGCGCCGTGTCAGCGAGGAGGGGGTTAGCGGGGTGGTTGCTTCAGAGGACCGCTGCCGCCAAAAAATCACAGAACGCAGTCCGCTTCCTCCCCACGGTAACTGGTGACAATCTGTCTGAGCTTGTGGCGGAGCGGGCCGGGGTCGTGCCGTTCGGCGATGCTGTATAATTCCTGGAGGTGGTCATTCAGCCAGCGAGAAAAGTTCTCCTGGGTGCCGTGTCCGCACCAGGTGCCATTGGGCCGCAGCACCATGATCTTTTCATGGGGTGTATTGGCCACCCCTTCCTGAGAGGATACGAGTTCCTCGACCAGCTTTTCGCCGGGCCGCATCCCAACATAGGAAATCAATACGTCACGATCGGGCATTTTGCCGGAAAGGCGGATCAAGTCTCGGGCCATATCCGCAATCAGCACCGGGGTACCCATGTCCAGGACAAAGATCTCGCCTCCCCGGCCCAGGGATGCGGCCTGGAGGATCAGCTGGGAAGCCTCGGGGATGGACATGAAGTAGCGTTTGACCTCGGGATGGGTCACGGTAACGGGTCCTCCCCGCTCAATCTGTCTCTGGAACAGGGGGACGACCGAGCCCGACGATCCTATGACGTTGCCGAACCTTACCGCCATGAGATTTGAACCATTCCCCTGCAGTGACTGGAGGAGCAGTTCGGCAATCCGCTTGCTGGTGCCCATGACGCTGGTCGGGCGCACCGCCTTGTCAGTGGAAACCAACACGAAACGTTCGACTCCATGCCGGATGGCGGTTTCCATGACCACCTGGCTGCCGAGGACATTGTTGAAAATTGCCTCCCACGGGATCTTTTCGAGCATGGGGACATGCTTGCAGGCTGCGGCGTGGAAGACCACGTGAGGCCGATATTTGGCGAAGATCTTTTCCATCAGCGAGCAATCCTGGACTCTCCCGAGGATGCCGCAGCATTGTTCGAAATTCAGTTCATGCTGGAGTTCCATTTCAATGTGGTAGAGGTTCGCTTCACTGGCGTCGACCAGGATGAGCGCTTCGGGATCAAATCGCATCACTTGGCGACACAGTTCCGAGCCGATAGAGCCGCCACAGCCGGTAACCAGGACCCGGCGGCCGGTCAGGTAATCATGAATCCCGGCCATATCGAGTTGAATGGGGGGACGTCGCAAGAGGTCTTCGTAGTTGACTTCCCGAAGGGCGATGGTGAGGTTGCCGTTGATGATCTCGCCGATGGCCGGAAGGGTCTTGTGAGGGACCCCGGCCCGCTTGCAAATCTCCACGAGGCGTCGCATTTCCAGACCGGTTGCCGATGGGACGGAAATGAAGACCCGCTCGACCCGGAGATCCTTGACAAGCCCCGGGAGTTCATCCGCGTTTCCCAGCACGGGAATGCCATGAATCGAGCGACCCTGCTTGTTGACGTCATCATCCAGGAACCCCATAACACAATAATGGAGATAGGGGTTGTCGAAGATTTCCCGCAGCATCTTCTCGCCGGCTCCCCCCGCCCCGATGATCAGGACGCGTTTGTCCACAGTACCTTGCTGGCCGAGTTGCGGAAGGCTGAACGCACCGGTCCCCTTGGAGGTGTTTCTTGCCGTATAGTAGGAGCGGAGACCGAGGCGCAGGACCCCGCAGAGCAGGAAAGTCAAAACACCGTCCATGATGAAAACCGACCGTGGGAAGCCGCCAAACCCATGGACATAGACGATGAAGGTGACCGTCAGAAGGGTGGCAATGAGCGAGGCGTATCCCAGCCGCCAGGTATCCTCGACACTGAAATAGCGCCATATCCCTCGATAGATGCGCATGAAATAGAAAACCGCCAGCTTCAGCGGGATGAGAAAAGGAACCAACAGGACGATTTGCTTAAGATATCCGTGCGGTAATGGGAAGTCAAAACGGAGGAGGTAAGCCAGGAAGATGGCTATGACGAAAACTGCCGCATCAAAAAGCATCATGTTGTGGAAGCGAAAGTTCTTCAATTGTAACAGCATCTTTCGTGAATCGATTCCGAAGGATCAACCCGCCCTGGTGACGTCCCGGTTCCGGGAAGCCGCCATAATCCTGCCGAATGATTGCTATACTCGTTGAGGTTGGAAAATATCGTTTCTATGAGCGCTCTGGATGCCGGCTTTCGCCGTCATGACGAACGTAGAAGCCACCTGAGACGTCATTCCGGCAGTCTTTCAGCCGGAATCCAGATGACATTCACAAAACGCCGTAGCCACCCTTCATGAGTATACATATGTGCTTTACGATAGCTGAATTGCTCGGGCAATGCAACGTGGAAATCACACCCGGCGGAGCCGGGCGGCATGGAATCAAGGGTCGCTGGCAAGGGGTAGCGAGAACCGTTTTCCTTTGACATCGCAACCTCGGAAAAGTATTTATAATATCTGATAAAATATCTGGAGGCTGGGGCAGCCCCTGCAAACCTGCCTGTGGATGGGAGAGTGAGAATGCCGGAAGATTTCGTGCAAACACTGCAAAACTGGAAGAAAGACCTCGAACAGGCATGGCTCAAGATTCCCAAGCCTTTTCGCAATGACCATACGGTCCGGCGCACCCTGCAATGTCATTTGTATGGGAAGTTGTGCCAAAGCCCTTATCGGATTGTCGCGGATTATATGCCGCCGAGAATTCAGGAGCGACCCGTTGACCTTGTTGCGGTCCGCGACGACCGTGAGATTGTCTGGGCGATCTGTCTCGATTCCGTGATCACGCTGGCTGCGGTGAAGAGCCTCAGCAGCTTCGAGGCCGCCCATAGGGCCATTTTCACTACCGGCATGCTCTTGAAGAAGGTGCAGGAAAGCCGTTTCTTTCTCAAACCGGAAATCGAGCATTGCCACCTGCAGCCCTTCGAGAAACCATTTTAGGATCGGAATGCTGAGAATGGCATTGACAGGCACCGGTAGGTGTGCCATGATCGCCTGCATTCTAGGGGGGCGGTTCTAAGGCCACTTGACCCGTGGAAGACGGCGGGTCAAATCCCGCGGAAGGGGGGTGACTGAGGGTAGACTTGGCAGGGGGAAGGCAAACCCGTCACGGTATTTTTCTTCATTATTTCAATTCGTTGTTCATGTTATGGTCCATCCCGAAAGCGTGGCGGGGGTGACAATTTCGGGATCCTTTTCACTAAGGCATCATGCTTACTTGGCTTGCACGTGCGGGGATGTGCTCTTCTAGCTCGTTATCTCGTTGTGATGACGATCCTTTGATATTCCTTGCTCATTGGTGCTTTAGTCAGATTACTGCAAGACTCTTAATTCATTCGATTTCCTGTTGAATGTGAAGCACACATTGTCCTGCTTGTGGTTTATCCCTTGACCAGCACCACCTTGCTGTTCATCGGGAAAACTGTAAACAAAAAGGAGTTGCAGATGGCAAATCAAGTCAGCGAAGTAACGACTATGCCAAGATGGGTTCCGCTGGTGGGAGGCGTTTTAGGGAGCACCTGTTGCGGTTTGCTTTTGTATGCGTTCAGCGTTTTTATCAAGCCACTGATGGCTCAATTCGGTTGGAGCGCCAGTGAGGTGGCCCTCGCCTATGCCTTTTGCTGCCTGGTGTTCGGGTTGATGACTTTCCCCGCCGGCCGGTTGAGCGACAAGTATGGCCCAAGAAAGGTCGTGCTGGTCGGGAGCATCATTCTGGCGTTCGGTTTCATCATGGTCTCCACGATATCCACGAAATGGGAATTATATATATGGTATGGCCTGGTTGCCGCATTCGGGGGCGGCATGATCTATCTGCCGCCTATTGCTACCGCTCCCAAATGGTGGCCTGACCGAAGAGCCCTGGCCACTGGTTTTGCGGTGGTGGGTCTGGGTCTGGGTTCGTTCATCATGGGGCCTTTGGCCACCAAGCTGATTGAGGTTTTCGGTGGGGCGCTGCCGGTTTTCAAGTACGTCGGAATTGCCATGGGAATCATGGGCATCGCCACCGCCATGTGTTTGCAGGTTCCTCCTGCAGGCTGGAAACCGGCTGGCTGGAACCCTCCGGCACCCAAGGCCGGTGCCCCCAAAGCGGGGCGAGATTACACCTACGAGGAGGCAAAAGGGACTTCCCAGTTCTGGATGCTTTATCTGGCTTATTTCTGTGGTTCCTTTGCCGGTTTGATGGTTATCGGCCATCTTGCTTTTCATGGCAACCTGGAGATGACGAAGGCTCTGGCTATTGCCAAGGGGATAGCTGTGGATGCCATCCCGAAGGACTCGGCAGAGCTTAAAACAATCGCCATGAATGCCAGTTTTGCCGTGAGCGCCCTGGCCCTCACCAATGCCCTCGTACGGGTCTTGATTGGGGTAATAGTCGACAAGGTAGGCACACGGGTGTGCTTCCTGGCTACCTTCGCGCTTCAGACCGTTGTCCTGTTGCTCCTCTATCCCGGCGGCGGCACCTATGTATTCCTGCTGCTGGCATCTGCCATTATCGGCTGGAATTACGGCGCCATGTTCACCTTGTTTCCGGCGACCTGCCTGCAGTATTTTGGTCCGACGGCACAGGGGTCCAACTATGGACTACTGTTTACGGCGTGGGGCCTGGCCGGTTTTGCCGGGCCTTATTGTGCAGGCTACCTGCTGGATATCTACAAGGTTTATATGATCCCCTTCATCGTTGCGGCGGTGGTCTGTGCCACCGGTCTCGTCACACTTTTCATCACCAAGCCGCCTCCAAGGCTTGAAGCGTAGTTTGTTTGGCGTTGGCTCAAGGAAATGTCAACGAATGAGCGTGACCCGGGGGTGAATCTCCCCGGGTTTTCTTTTCGTTGCGGTCAGATTGTCACGCGGTTGAGTTATTGCAGCTCGCAAGAAAAACCATAGTTATTCCATCAGCACCGGTTCCCGCAGAATCTTCTCGATCGCTTTGCGGGCCGAAGCGGCCAGGCAGGGATGACTTTCGGCCAGCGACTCGATCTGGCGCAGATGATCCGCCGTCCGGAGGATGACCATGGCCAAATCGCCCTCGTCCATTCCGGATATCTCACGTACTCTCTCCCAGGACTCCCCGCGTGCCCAGTGATACAGCGTGACCACCGCCCAGAATGGCATGGTGGGGATGGGGAAGCCCTCGGCCTGCAGGCGCTCCCTCAGGCGCTGGAGGCTCTGGAGCATGCGGAAGAAGGGTTTCGCAATTTCAGGGTACTTCCAGAGCAGGGTCGAGAGCTGAATATCGCCGGGGCGTTCGCGGTCCATGACGAAGGGTGCGATCAGGGCTGCCAGGAGGTCCGGTTGATCGTTGGGAAAGACGGCCTGGCGGATGCCTTCCGAGATGAGCAGGGGCTGGTCGAGCCGCAGTTTGGAGGCCCACAGGCCATCTTCGGTCAGGCGGCCGTCCTGGTTCACATAGCCTTCCTCCTGGAGAATGCGATAGTGCTGGACAAAGGCTTTCGAGAGCTGTTCCTGGATCTTGTTGACCTGCGAGTGATGAGCGAGGTACTGCTCCAGGGCTGACGCAAAGGGATGCGTGGTTACCTTCTGGCAAGGGCCGAAAAGAGTGCAGGAATCACAGGGCAGGGCCGCCTTGGTAGTGACCAGCGCAGTCAATTGGCGGGCCGCCATCTCCATGGGGAGAAACTTCTCGGTGTCGGGTTCTTCCTGCCTGGGCCGGTGGATGATGTCGGTGGCTTGCGTAATCAGCGCTTTCCAGCCCTGCCGGTCTTTGAGAGAGGGCTGACGGTCCAGCTTTTCCCCCACGGAACGGATGCGCTGGAGGGCGATGTGGTAGGTTCGAATCCGTCCTTTGCGGTAGCGCAGGGGGAAGGTGAGACGAACCGCTTCAACGGTTTGCTGCTCCATCTGGGGTGGGGCCACCACTACATAAGGGGTTCCTCTGCCGGTGAGGAAGGTCCTGTCGGGAGTCAGCAGATCGTGAAAAGAATGGCGGGAGGCCTGACGCTTCCAGTTCTTGCGGGCCTTGCGCGTCTGCTCCCTGAGAAAGCCATATTGGGAGCGGATTTCAGCCAGGCGTTCGAGACTGCCGCAGGCCGTTTGCGGCAGCCACTGGGCGATGGCCTTGCCCGCAGCGAGCAATCCTTCGGTGACCTGGAATTCCCGTTTAAGGTTCTGATAGGTGGCGAGCGACGAGGCGAAAAGGGCCTTGATCTCGTCCGGCCGGTGCGACAGGAGCAGGTTGAGCGCCATGGAAAAGTTGATGCGAATCTGACTGGTGATGGCATCAGGAGGGGATTTGAGGAGGTCGTGCAGCAG
>JAPXSS010000044.1:0-25033 GCA_033812955.1 Syntrophobacteraceae bacterium
GTATGCCCCACTGGCCTTCTCTGTCCCCAACCAGTTTCTCGAGCATATTTGCCGGTGGAATACGCAGAAACTCAAGGGTTGCGGCACCATGGATCTGGGTAAGCTTTCGAAGGGCCGTGCGCTGAATCGACTGAGGGAGCCTCGTCGAGAATCGCCCTCTGAAAACTCTCTCCGTTTCTGCGTCTTTGAACGTCTTTATCATGGCGTGTAATAGTAGCGCATAGCGTTAGTAAGTTCAATGGAGGATCAGCCCCATCAGACGACGCAGGGGACGGATTGTCATTGCTGGTATGCGGCCTGCTGTGCGTCTTGGTGATCCCAAGATTGGCAAGCAGGAAGGCCACGGGCTTTGAAGTCATGGACGAACCCCGGTCGGCATGATTTGCGTCCGCGCTTGGCGGGTTGCAGCCCTTTGATCATGCCCAAATCACGCTGGCGGCGCCACGTGGTCAGATTCGATGAGTACAGCCCTTCTTTGCGCAGAAGCCTTCTCAGGCTACCGGGATCCGTACAACCTTCCGCCAGCTGAAGGATGCGGAGTTTGTATTGCACAGAAAAGTTACGGCGTACTGCTTTCTCCGGGACCACCGGGTCTGGCGTCCAAGCCACCCCTCCAGATTCAGGCGGGCTCGTCCAACTACAGGATAAGATCGTGGATCGCTTCGCTCTCACGATCTACCCTTATTCGTTGCGTTTCGTTAGTTGATCCGATATTGTTCGAAGCAGCTTTTCATTTCTGTCAGGATTTCTTCCCTCATTTCCTTTGGTTCCAACACTTCCGCATGCATTCCGTACGAAAGTGCCCATCGTTTAACGTCGAGCCAGCCACCGGTCTCCATCTCTAGAATGAGCGAGCCATCGGCTTCGTTTTCCGTGATGTGCTGATTGGGTGCCCAGGTCCGCTCCCTGATATAGGGGGCGACTTCCCTGGAGAACCGGATCTTTGCCTGGAACGGCTTGTCGAAGATGATGCCGAAGGCCGAGCTGAGCAGTTTCTCGGGGTCGAAGTGTTCGGGGTAATCGAAGGAATTGTCGGTTACCTGCAGCCGTTCGATCCGTTCTACGGCAAGCGTGCGGACTTCCTCGTACTCGGTAATGTAGGCAAAGATATAAAGGCCGCCGTTATTTTCGAAAAACCGCAGCGGGTCGAGGTTGTAGTTCCTCTTCTTCCCGGAGCGGAAGGAATGGTATTTCACCGTGCACCGCTTCTGTTCAATCATGCCCCGGCGTAAGTCGTCGATGATCTTTTCCTTACCGGTGTAGTCCTTGGCGAACTTGCTGGAGGGGATGAAGAGCGTCTGGATTTTCGCCAGTTGCCGTGACAGACCTTCCGGCATGAAGAAAGAGAGCTTTCGAAAGGCGGAGTCCGCCAGCTTCTCGATCTCAGTGCCGTGAAAGAGCTGGGCTTCCCCTTTGATCAAGTAAAGTGCGATGAGTTCCGGCAGTGTCAGCCGGATGTCGGGGAGGGTGATGTTGGGGAGCTTCATCACATAGGTGTCCACCATCCGCCAAGTCTTCTCGCTGGAAGGCCCGTCTTGCTCGTCATAGACGGGGAAGTTCAGTTCCTGTAGCAAACCGAGAAGACGTTCCACCGTTCTTTTATCGACCTCAAGGTGGGCAGCCAGTTCCTGTTTTGTAACTCCTGTCGGTGAGCTGAGCAAATCAACCGCCCTCAACATCCTCACCATCTGCTCCCCATACATCGCGGTCCCCCTTTCGAAGGAAAGGATCTTCAAGAAAAGCGTTCGAGGCCTGTTGCCCTTCGAAAATTCTAGCAGATTTTTTCCCGGGCGCGACAGGAATTGTCGCGCCTCGGTGATAGACATGGAATGCAAGCAAGTCCCACTATTACCCACAAGGAGGATGCCATGCACCTAGATGAAGTTCTTTCGAAGGATTTGATTTTGGGTGATCCCTTTGCTGTCCATGGGCTCGGGATCATCCCGCTCCTCGGCGACGCCTCACTGAACCTGCCTGCGCTGGACCTGCTGGAACAAGCCCTCGAAGGCGTTTCGTTCAAGGTTACCGAGGTGAGCGAAGGGGGCAGCGTGCCTTTCCTTCGTGCCGAAAACGGCGGAGCGAACCCTGTACTGATTCTCGATGGCGAAGAATTGGTCGGAGGCAAACAGAACCGGATCGTAAACGCCACCATTATCATCCTCCCCGGCAAGATGATGGACATTCCCGTTTCGTGCATGGAGGCGGGGCGTTGGAACCGGCAAAGGGAGGATTTCGCAGCGGGTGAGGCAGTCTTTCGAGCAAAGTCCCGGGCCGTGCAGAAGGCCAGCGTGACCTTAAATCTACGTCGGGAAGGGAGTTTCCACAGCGACCAGGGAGCAGTGTGGGATGAAGTGAGTGACTCCTTGGCGGAAATGCATGCCCCGTCGGCAACTTCGGATTTCAGGGACAGCCGGGCCAAAGTCACGCACCGAATCGATGCGTTTGCTGAGGTAATCCACGCTCAAGATCGGCAGCTTGGTGCCATTTTCCTATCCAAGCGCGGCATCCTGGGTCTGGAACTCCTCGCCACGCCGGAACTCTTCGGCCGCTGCCTGCGTAAGATTGTTCGGAGTTTTGCCTTCGAGGTCCTGGCGGATGAAGATCTCTCAAATGTTCCCCGCGACCAGGCGGCAGCCTGGTGGGAGAAAGTCCAAAAAGCTCATCTGTCAAGGCGTTCGTCACCCGGCGCCGGAGAAGACCTCCGGGTCGAGGTGTCTGATCTCATAGGCTCGGGACTGCTGTGGAATGATGCTCTCGTGCACTTTTCGTGCTTTCCGGGAAATGGATCATCGAAAGAATTCGGAAGGCCTGACACTCGGCGAGCCTCTGTCAGTGAACGTCGCCGCCGAAGCACTAACCACTAGTCCGTCGGCGAAGTCCTGTGACCCGTCCGATAGCCTGAAGCTTCAGTTTATAGGTCCAGCCCCTTTGAGTAGCGAAACACCATTGGGTCTGGACCTCAACCATCTTTTTAGAACAGAGGAACTTGAGGGGCTGGGAGGGGCACGCAAGGAAGAATAGGAAGATGATCTCCTTTTCGCCAAAGATGAAGAGAAAAAGCGAACGGAAGCGATCAGCCAGGAGGAACCAACAATGGAAGACAATAAGCCAATTGAGAAATCGCCACGCAGAATGAAGAACCTGTTTGTGCTATTCGCCCTACTTGGGACGCTTGCTGTCACGCAGCCCGATGGAACTGTGAGGTTCTACGCGACTTTCCCCATGGGAGGCACGCAGATGAGCGTCATGGAACTCGATAGCGGTAAAACCTGGATGATCCGCGAGTCGGGTGTACATGGCAAGGCCGGTGAAATAATCGACTATGACAGCGGCGAGATTCGCCACTGGAACTATACTGATGGCTCCATACGTTGTGGAGACCTGCAGCACGAGGAGGAATGAACATGAAGAAGATGATTTGGCCGGTTTTAGGCTTGCTCATTTGGGCATCGCCTGCCCTTGCCGGTGAGGACAAAAAAACGTGCAGCCGACGACGTCGGAAACCCGCACCCATTGCCGGTTTCATTCCGATCCGGATCCCGGCAAATCGGGTTGGAAGCTTGAGCAGGAACGAGTCTACAATTATGAAATCAAGGGCGGCAACCACAAAGACTCGCGGAGGGATAAAGGAAGCGGAAGGAAGAGATAGGTTTTAACAAAATTGGAAGTTGCAGGGTGAGCAAGGCTCACTGCCGGCCCCGGTATTTCACCAACAGCATGGTGATATCGTCCGACTGCTGTGCCCCGTCGGCAAAGGCCAGAATCTGTTCCATCAGTTCCTCACTCAGTCCTTTCAGTGAGGACTCCCGGGAAGCACTCAGTACCGCCTTCAGCCGATTTTCCGAAAAGAGCTCGTGGTCCGGGTTCATGGCCTCGGTCACCCCATCGGTATACAAGAGCAGGATATCCCCGGGTCGGAGAACGAGCCGGGCACTCTGGTACGGCGTGTCTTCCACAATGCCGAGCACCATCCCCGGCGGCATCTTGATATAATCAGCCCCGTCCCCGATCTTCATGAGCACCGGAGGATTGTGTCCGGCGTTGCTGTAGATCACCTCGCCGGTGGCAACGTTCAGGATGCCACAGAATACCGTCACAAAGACGCAGGTTTCGTTGCTTTCTGCCAGTTTAACATTGACCCGCCGCAAGATTTCGTCCGGCGCGGTATCGATGTCGGCATTGGCTTTGAGCAGGGTCCTCGTGATCGCCATGAAGAGAGAGGCCGGAACCCCCTTCCCCGATACGTCGCCAATGGTGAAGAAGAGGTGCTCCTTGTTGATGAGAAAGAAATCGAAGAAGTCCCCTCCCACTTCTCGAGCGGGCTTGATGGTGGCGAAGATGTCGAATTCCGTCCGGTCGGGAAAGGCTGGAAAGCTTCTCGGGAGGATGCTCATCTGAATTTCGCTGGCAATTTTGAGCTCGCTTTCGATGCGTTCCTTGGACGCAGTCGTCTCCTGCAGGTCGCGGAGGTATTGCCGCAACGCCTTTTCCATGAAGAGCAAAGCTTCCGCAAGATTGCCGACTTCATCCCGGTATCGGGACGGTAGGGTGCTGATGGCAGGGGAAAGCTTCACCGCCGAAAAATCGTGTTCCGGCAGCTCACGGGCGTAGGCCGCCAGTTCCTTGAGTGGTTGCGAAATCCTTCGGACCAGAAAGAAGGTGACAATCAAGCTCACTACGAAGACCAGGCCTATGAACGAGCTCTGTCGGATAACGGCTCTTCTGACCGGGACCATCACTTCTTCTTTGAGGGCACTGGAGACAATATACCAATCGAGGGTCTTGAAGTACCGGGCATAAGAGACGAAGGGGCCGAGGCATTCCCCCTGCGGACCCGGCAGCAGATATTCGAGGGGCTGGTCGGGATGCTGCGCCGCTTCTTTGAGCTCGTCCAGCAGCGGCTTTCCGGTCCCGGCGTCCGTCACCTCCGCCAGTGCCATGCCCGAGAGGGAAGGATGGATGAGGAGCTCGCCATTCCCTTTGAAAAGGAAGAGATAGCCGGTATCGGCGATACTCACGTGATCGAAGGTCAGTTTCAGGTCATGGATGATGGCATCGAGCCGCTTTTGAGCATCCGATTCGATGTCTTCCATGTTCACCATGGTGGCGATCACCCATCTGAGCCTCGGGTAGAAGGTGAAGTAGCCGAGTTTCTTTGACGCCTTGGTCGGATCAGCACAATGCCAGGTAAAAGTGGTAGAATCATCCCCTTTGGTTTTTGCCGCCTCCAGCATGGACTGGAGCAATGACGCTCCCTTGATATCCTTCAGCCCCGGCAGCTTCTTGCCGATGAGGGTGCCGTCGGGGTGAGCGAGGAGAGTCCCGTTCTCATCATAGACAAAGAAGCAGGAATCGTCGTCACATCTGAGGGAGGAAATCCAGTCAAGGGTATAGATCCTGGCCTTTTCCTCCTCCACCAGGCCCTTCTCACACTGCTGCAGGGTCCGCTCAAGGTCCGAAACTACCAAACTGATCAGCTTCTTCATCTCGGCTTTGCGTTTTTCCAGCGTCGCCAGCTTATGAAAAAGGAGGCTCCCGTATTGGTTCTCAATATTGAGGTTCACCAGATAGAGCGCGTTTTGGACTGAATGGGCTTCGGTTTCCAGAAACTCCTGTTCCAGCTCTTCCCTGGTAAAAAAGATCACGACCACGGCCGTCGCGATGAGGATGCCGAAGACCAGCAGGAGCATTTTGGTGTTGATGGAGCGGATCATGGTTGTCCTTCTCCGGTTCTTCCGTTCATGTCGGCTATTCGCTTGTCAATACCAGCCCGCGCTGACACTTTGCCTGGCGGGCGGCACCGGGAGATTCTCGCTACTCGCCCTGGAGCATAAAGGAGAATGCGAGAGTATTGGCTCCCTCCCGCCACTGATACGCCAGTTCGGCAACCAGATGTCGGATGAAATGGATGCCCAGCCCCCCGACCTGCCGTTCCGAGACCTCTTCGCTCAGGTTGGGGTCCGGGCGTTCGAGCGGGTTGAAGGGAACGCCCCAGTCCCTCACCCGCACACTGAGCTTGTGGCGCGGTTCCAGGGCAACACTCACTTCCATCTCGCCGGGTGTTTCCGGATAGGCATTACGGATCACATTCGTCAGGACTTCCTCCAGGACCAATTCCACTTTGAAGACCATTTCTGCCGTCGGCTCAAGCAGATGCAATCGCTCCAGCACAAACAGGCGAAAACGCTCCAAAGACATCATTGTAGCCGGTAAACGCAGGGTTTCCATGGCATCTCATTCCCGCAGTATCACCGTCATCACGGTGATATCGTCCGACTGTGGCGCTCCAGACGCGAAGGTTTTAACCGAATCGAATATTTCAACAACACTCTCCTGAGGTGCTCGATTACCATTCCCTGGTGAAGTCATCGTATTGCTCACCCCCCAGAAAGATCACCCGGTGCCGGCCGTCCGGCTCGTGGTAGCAATAGGGGGGGGCGAAATAGCGGGCCAATGGATCAAGGTGGCCATAGTAGAAAGCCGCGCCAAAAATGATCGCCGTACCGGCCAGAATGAACGCAATGAGCTTGAAGGCCAGAGCTCGGTTTTTCGCAACCTTCACGGCAAGCTCTTCCCGAGTGGTTCACCGGAAAACCCGGAAGGCGGCTCAAACCAGGCCGACGCCGATCCTTCGGCGGCATCGGTCGCAATCCGCCCCGTGCTCCCGCAACAACCGCTCTTCCCACGCGAGGATACTCGGAAAGATTGCCTGAATCATTCGCTGACCGATTTCCGGAAAGCGTTCCAGAACCTTCTGAAATTTTTCCCGAGAAAGGATCAGGGAGATGACCCCGGCTTGCGCTTTGGGACTGAGCAGGCGTTTCAGGTCACAGAAGAGCGACATGCTGCCGGTTCTGACCCGGTAGATCAGGGAACGCTTGGTAATCATTTGTCATCTCATGAAGTTCCAGGTTTCGAAAGCATGTCCGCGATCACCGGTCCATGTCCGGACACCGGCCGGCAGTGCCCGGTGCCCACGCCCTCAGAAGCGGTCACGCCCTTAACGCCAGCCTCAAAACCATTTCATGGTCCGATGCCGGATCTTGGCCTCAGATCGGATTCGAGGCGGCAGCAAGCCCCGGGATTCACCCCACGGCCGGCGTATTTACCGGTTTTTATATGGTTATTGACGAACAAACAAGCATTTTATATGCTGCTTGTAGCCATGGTTTGTGGTATCGCACGGTCTTTGGCATCAAAGTGCAGTCTACAGCTTAAGGAGAACAAACGGATGGAGGTCACTCAAAAGCAACAGAACGGCATCACTATTCTCGGCCTCAAAGGCCGTCTCGACTCCAATACCTCTGATGACTTCGAGAAGACCCTGCTGGGTCTGATCCAGACCGGTGAAACCCGCCTGGTGCTGGATTTCGAGGAATTGGACTACATCTCGAGTGCCGGCCTCCGGGTACTCCTGAAAACCGCCAAGGAGCTCAAACCCGTCAACGGTCAGCTTTTATTCTGTTCACTCAAGGACTATATCAGCGATATCTTTGACCTTTCAGGGTTTGCGTCGTTCTTTCCCATCCACCCGAACCTGGAAGAGTCCCTGAAGGCACTTTAGGGGCCGTGGGCGGTACTGCCGGTTGATGTCGAAGTTGCAGCCCCAGGATGGCCGTGGGGCTGGTCGTGAGGAATCATTACCATTAGATCGGATATGGCATGGCTAGTTTCAAGTGTAGTAAATGCGGCTTTGAAAAAGAGGCAAAATGCAAGCCGCAGATGTGCCCCAATTGCGGGGAGAAGAAGTGTTTTGAGAAGAAATAGCTTCCTGGGCCGACCGTCAGCGTCGCTCTTTTTCTCGATATCTGTCAGCAAAGCGTTTTTCTCCATCGGTCGTACCAATGAGAATCAAGTTGGCATCCTGGGGGATCGGCCGCATTGGATCGGGATTGATTTCCAACTCTTCCCCGATCCGGATGGCAATCACGCTACACTGAGTTTCCTCCCGGATGCCGCTCTGAACCAGGTTTTTGCCCACCAGTGAAGCATGGGCGCGGACCTGGAAGATATTCAAGCCTTCGGTGAGCATGAGCACTTTGCCGGGTTGGAGCAGATTGAAGATGGTATGGGCAGCCAGCGACGCGTGAGACATCACCAGGTCCGCGCCGGCGGCATGCAGAATGTTGAAGTTGTGGTCCAGCGTCGCGCGGCTGATGATTTGCACATCGGGCCTGAGCCTGCGACAGTAAATGGTCAGGTAGATGTTCACATCGTCCGAGTGGGTGGTGATAAAGATCGATGGAGTATGCTGGATGCCCGCTTTGAGCAGCGTCTCGAGGTCAGCCGCGCTGCCGAGAACGGTGTTCGCATGTCGTTCGGCGATCTTGGGGTTCTTTTCCACGATGCGGAAGCTGAGCCCTCTTTGGGCGAGGGTCTGGGCGGCAGCCTGGCCAACCCTGCCGCCCCCCAAAATGAGTACCGGGGCGTCGGGCAGCAACGGCCTGCCAACAAAATCCTCGTAGCGTGCCAGTTGTTCTTCTGATCCTGCCAATACCAGAACGGTATTGACCTCGATGATGTCTTCCGGCTTGGGGAGTTTGAAGGCGCCCCGTTCCCACCAGCCCACCACGTTCATCCCGGTGGCTTCCCGCAACCCGCTGTTGCGGAGGCTTCGGCCTACCAACGGGGAGCGGATGGCGGGAGCCTCCACAATCAACAACCGATTGAACCTGCCAATAACGTTGGAGCTTGCACTGCTGCCCAGCGTTCGGCGTGCCAGAAACTCACCGAGAATCTTCATGAACTGGAATACTTTGGAGGCCCCTGCCAGCTCGATAACGTCCACCGAATCATCCATCTCGGCGTTGGCCACCACCGGGACGGTCTTCGATATTTCCCGCACCGTGTAGACAATATTGGTGTTTTTCATATCGTCTTCGAGGGTCACGATCATGGCAGCACGATCAGCCCGCAACTTGCGATAGGTCTCCGGGTCGTCAGGATCTCCCACCACGACCCGGTAGCCTCGATCATGAAGGTCCAGGGCCTGGTTCACGTCGGGTACCAGAATCACGTATTGGTAGCCGTATTGTCTAAGCCTGATGATCAGGCTCATGGCAATGGGATCGAACCCGATGATGATCACATGACCTGCTTCCGTCTCCGGGAGCTCACGGGGAGCGCGGGACTTGGACTGAGCCTCCAGCCAGGGTGCGTAAATGAACTGAATAAAGGTAAAAGGCAGCATGATCAGGAAAAAAACGATGCCGGAGAGCAACACTACAATGGAGAATATGCGCCCCAGGTCGCTGGTGAAGGTAATATCGCCAAAGCCCAGGGTGGACATCACCGTGAGCGTCCAATACAGCCCGGTGATCCAGGTATAGTCGCGGCCCTCGTGCTGCATGATGAAGTGGAACAAAACACTATAGAGAATAATGAAGAGAAAAAGGATCGTAATGAAACTGATCAGGAAGCGAATGTTTCTCTTAGCGCGAGTGTCGCGCAGGAGGTACACGAGCTGAGCTGGAATGAACTTCATAACCACACCCCACCACCATTCCTCTTCTGAGGATAGTTCCCATTTCCACCGGGACCGTCCAAGTCCAGGTCAACCTCAGGGTGACCTGCCGCTTCCAAAATAACATCAGCGCCGATCGGTTCAAAATGATATAATTGGGGTGTATCCGTCAGTGGAGCACGAGAGGAAAGGACAATTTACGTGGAGACCACTTCCGGGCAGGCAAACCGGATGTCAGAGCCCCGCAAGACACAACCGGTCCTGGTGATCGGCGCGACCGGGTACATTGGGGGGCGGCTGGTGCCAAAGCTCCTCGAAATGGGATACACGGTGCGGGTGATCGGCCGGTCCTTGTCCAAGTTGGAATCGCGGCCATGGGCCAGTCATCCCCGGCTCGAAGCTGTGCGAGGGGATGTACTGGAGGTCAAGTCCCTGAAGCGAGCAGTCCGGGGCTGTTGGGCGGCCTATTACCTGGTCCACTCCATGAATGCCACCAAGCCCGATTTCGAGGAATTGGATCGGCGAGCGGCGTTCAACATGGTCGCCGTCGCCGCCTCGACCGATTCGATGCTCGAACGGCTCATCTACCTCGGTGGACTGGGGGACGAGAACGACCCCAAGCTCAGTAAACACCTTCGCTCGCGTCTCGAGATCGCCCGCATTCTGCGCACCGGCCCCGTCCCGGTCACAACGCTACGCGCCGCAATGATTCTCGGGTCGGGCAGCGCTTCCTTCGAGATCCTCCGCTACCTTGTGGACCGTGTCCCGCTCATGTTCACCCCTCCCTGGGTTCATACTCCCGTGCAGCCCATCTGCATCCGGAACGTGCTCAATTACCTGGTCGGCTGCCTCGAACACGAGGAAATGGTAGGGCAGATCTTCGACATCGGGGGCCCTGAAATACTCACCTACGAACGTCTGATCAAGCTGTACGCCGAAGCCGCCGGTCTTTCCGAGCGGATCGTCATCCCGATTTCCTTCATATCCCCGCGCCTGAGCGCCCTGATGATCGGGCTCATAACTCCTGTTCCCGCGCCGCTGGCGCTGGCTCTCACCGAAGGCCTCGTGAACCGGGTGATCTGCCGGGACGAACGCATCCGCGAGATCATCCCGCAGGACCTTATGACCTGCCGTCAGTCAATCGAACGCGCCATCGAGAAGATCGAGCGGCATCGAGTGGAAGCCTGTTGGACCGATGCAGGCGAATTGCTCCCGCCCGAATGGACCTACTGCGGAGATGATTCTTATGCGGGCGGGACGGTTTTGGTTTGCGCCTACCGGGTGCGGCTCAAGGCATTAGCCTCAGAAATCTGGGAACACATCGTCACCATCGGCGGGCGGACCGGCTGGTATTACGGCGGCCCCCTCTGGCGAATCCGCGGCTGGCTGGATAAGCTCTTCGGGGGAACCAGCCTCCTGCGCGGCAGACGAGACCCCATGAAGCTCTATGTCGGCGATGCCCTGGATTTCTGGCGAGTGCTCGAAGTCTCTGCGCCCTTCCGGCTCTTGCTGCTCTCGGAGATGAAGCTGCCGGGCGAGGCAATCCTCGAGTTCAAGATCTGCCCCGTGGGCCATAAGGAATGTGAGCTCCAGCAGGTTGCGCGGTTTCTCCCCAGGGGCGTTCTTGGACTCCTTTACTGGTACAGTCTTTATGGGGCACATCGAGTCCTTTTCAAGGGAATGCTCCGCACTATTGCCCGCGAGGTTGGCAAGCCGGTGGTCAAGAAGCCTGAAAGATTCGAGCCGGAGCTTCACCCCGTCTACCGTCCGGACTAGCATGGGCCATGGCATTGCTTGAAATCACCTCATGCCCCTGTCGGCTCCTGTCTCCCGGGGAGAGTGGATGCTGCTGCCCGTCCAGGTCCGAAAAGGAGTAAGTTATGGAAAGCTCCGTAACGGAACAGGCTCTTAAGCGTGCGAGACGCCTGGTGGAGGAGGCAGCAGCCTTCTATCGGAGGATGCCCAAAATCGTCGCCCTGGCAGAATTTTCCACCCCGCAAGGCCGTTTTGTCAGGGGCGATCAGTATGTTTATGTATTGGACTCCACCGGGGTAATGATTGCGCATCCGTTGAACGAGAGTCTGATCGGCGAGGATTTCTACTACGCCACGGATTTTGACGGCAAAAGCTACGTCAAAAACATCGTTGATACCGCCAATGCCAGAGGTTACGGCTGGGTGCATTATAAACGGATCGATTACCTGACCAAAACCGAACGGCCCAAAATCGTGTACTTCGAGAAGACTCACGGGGTCATCATCTGCGGTGCCGTCTACCAGAACGATCTGCCTGATGGTACTCTGGAACCCCCAACCGCTGAAGTTGCGTCTCTTGCCTCGCCCCCCAAGGCGGTTGAGGCAGACGCGGCGGACTACGCCTCTCGCCGGGAAGAGCCCCCGGTCGAGCTGGTGCCGGACGACCCCAGATGTTTTGTCGAGGAGGCAATAGCGTTTTACCGGGCCAATCCCACGGCCGTCGCTCTGGCAGAGTTCTCCAATCCGCAAGGACGTTTCGTCAGGAACAAACAGTATATCTTCGTATTGGATTTCACCGGGCTAATGCTTGCCCATGGAGCCAATCAAAAATATGTGGGCAAGAATTTCTATCACATCATGGATTCTAACGGTAAGCCCTTTATCAAAGAAATTGTCGACATCGCCAACGTTGACGGTTACGGCCATGTGGAATACCGGTGGGTTGACCCCGTAACTAAAACCGACCGGGCCAAGATCGTCTATTTTGAACAGGCTGACGGGATCATCATTTGCAGCGGCATTTACCTGGCCTCAACAGCTCCCCAGGACCTATGAGCCGGCACCGGCAGAACCAGCCTGGATGCTCTTGCAGACCTTCGGTTTCCATCCGCCAGCGGGCCGGTTCGATCATTGCCTGACGGGTGCCCGCGAGACCGACTGTCAACACCCTGTCTCCAGAGGCCACGAAGCCTTCACCATGGTGCCTTTTCCGGGGTTGGAGGTGAGTTCGAACAGCCCACCGGAAGTCTCGGCACGCTCTTTCATCCCTCGAATGCCCATTCCCAGACCGGGGTCACCATTGCGAGCCATGACGTCATGGTCGAACCCTGACCCATCGTCTTGGATGGTAAGCTCCAGCCTGGTTCGGGTCCTGGTGAGAGTGAGTACCGCGTGTTTGGCATGACTGTGCTTAAAGACGTTGTTGAGGGCTTCCTGGATGATCCTGAAAATAACGATTTTCAGCGCCTCAGCCACGTCCCCCTCGGTGACTTCGAGGTGTGTTTCGATCCGGGTTTCCGGACAAGTCGTCTGAAACTCCCGGCAGCACCATCCAATCGTCGCGATAATGCCCAGGTCGTCCAGCATGGAGGGCCGCAACCCCATGTAGATTCTTCTTGCTTCTTCCATCACCTGCTGAATTTTCGGAACCAGCTCCGTCAGTGTGTTGAGCGCAGAGACCTGTGCTCCTCGGAGCAGCGCAAGCCGGACGTTCTCCACGTTGAATTTGAGGGCTGCAAGGGATTGCCCGATACTGTCATGCAGTTCCTGAGCAATGCGCTTGCGCTCCTCTTCCTGGGCCGTAAGCAACTGGGAAGAGAGTGCCCGCAGTTGTTTTTCCGAATTCAAGAGCGCGTCCTGCGCGCGGCTGCGCACGGTGACATCGCGAATGGACTGGATCGCTCCCAGCAATTCTCCCCGGCGGTCAAAAAGGAGTGAGGCGGTGACCCAGAGGCAGGCTTCCCGGCCATCCCCGGTCATGCTGACCCACTCCTCACCAAAAACCGTGTTGCCCTTGACGGTCACCCCCTCGTACCGCGCCGCCACTTCCCGGCCACCTCCCATCAACAGATCGATGAGCATTGGCTGAGGGCTGCCATAAAAGGGAATGCTGTAAGCGTGATCGCCTTTGCCAATGATCTGTTCCTTCTTGACCCCGGTCATCTCCTCAATGGCACGATTCCACGCGATGATCCTTTTCTGGCAGTCAACCACCAGGGTGGCATCAGGAAGAAACTCGATAATCGCGGCCAACTGCTCATCTGTTGCCTGAAGGGCCTCCCGGACCAGCCTGCGTTCAACGACTTCCCTCTGCAACGCTTCATTGGTTCTTTGCAGTTCGCTCGTTCGTTCCTCGACCAGCCGTTCCAGGTTTTCGCGGTGATTCCTGAGTTCCTCTTCGGTCTGCCGGCGCCTGGTAACATCCCGGTTGCTGCCCCGGATTCCGAGCAACTCCCCGTTATCGCCCCGTACGGGAAAGCACAATTGTTCGACCCAGCGTTCGCTCCCATCCGCATGTTGGAGCCGGAATTCAATGGCTGTCGGTCTCAGGCGCTTTTCTTCACTCGCATGAAACGCGACGAACCGCTTGCGGTCCGAAGGGTGGACGATGCGGGAGAGCAGGTCACGATCCCGTTGAAAGTCACCGGTCTGATGGCCGGTAAGGCGTTCGCACGACGGAGAGTTATAGATGATCCGGCCGTCAGGGCTGGTCCAGAATTCCCAGTCATGAGTGTTGTCCGCTACCATGCGATATTTGAATTCCGCCTCCTGTAACGCCTCTTCCCAGCGCTTCCGTTCGCTGATATCCATGAACATCCCGAACCCACCCACAAACCGGTTCGCTTCATCGGTTAAGCCGGTGACCGAGACCATGGCCCAGAGAGGACTTCCATCCTTGCGCCGCAAGCGGCATTCAAAGCGATCCCCGAAGTTCTGCCGTATGAGTTCCATCCGCGCCTGGCAGGTGTCGTGGTCCTCCGGAAAGATAAAATCCAGTGGCGGTCGACCAAGCATCTCGATGGCCTCGTAGCCAAGCATCTCGACCATGATTCGGTTGACGAAAGTTGTTCGATGCTCCGCATCGATTTCCCAGATTCCCTCATTCGCCAATTCCACAATGGATCGATAACGGGCTTCACTGGCACGCAAAGCCTCAAAAACCTGCCGCCGCGGGGTGATGTCGTGAACCACTCCCTGCATGAAAAGAGAAGTGCCCCGGTCGTCGCGGATATTTTGGATGATTTCGAGAACCCACCTCATTTGCCCGTCCTTACGGACAATGCGGTATTCCCTGGCGATAAAGCCACTGTCGCTATCGATGGAGCCCGAGGCGCTGAACGCGGAGAAGTCATCCGGGTGGATCACCTGACTCCACTTCGGGTCCCCCCGGCGCAGATCTTCTTCGCGGTAGCCCGTCAGGTTTTCAGCGGAGCCATAGAGGAAGACGGGAGCGCTCTCCAGATCTCCTCGATAGACAAAGCCCTCGAAGCTCGGAGAATTACCGTTGCCCCACCTTTGGCTCGCTGTCGCTGCCATCTCAGACCAGGTTCGCACAGGCACCTGTTCCTTCAGTGGTCGGGAACCGTCCACAACCGACATTCCCGAGGGCGAGTTCCATAAGGTTAATTGTTTTTAATCTTCAAATGCCATCTATGCTTGATTAGCTGGGGCTGCCGCCGCCTATCAGCTACCGGGGTCGATTCGGCAGGCAGACTCGACTGTAAGTTCAGAGCGAGGTGGTCTTCCAGACGCTTTTCCTGGATGCCCTTCCCACAAGCATGAGGAAATGTGGCCGGACAGTAACAGGCACCCCAATCCGTGAAGTTGCCATGAGGAATGACCTTGCCAGGAATCACTCGTTATGAAGTGATGCTCGACCTGTTTGCTTATCCTTATTGGGCTGGTATTCTCTGCCGCCGGTGGTCTGGGTGTCGGATTTTGCCATCAATACGGAAGCCACCGCCGAAAGTGTCCGCTACCTGAAGGCGCACAGCACAGCCTCCTTCATTGATCACCCGGCTTTGGTACCAACCGTATAGCCGGCCTCAAAAGCCTGCCGATTGATCTCAACAAGCCGGGAAGGAAGCGTCTTCTTCAGAGCCTCTTCCCAACTATGCCGAACGATGGGCAGTCGGCCCGTCCCGGCCAGAACGCCCACCAGGACAGTGTTGGAAGCCCTTTCCGAGCCGGCCTTGCGGGCCAGTTCGACGGCATCCAGCCAGAACAGATTGGAAACTTTCTCCTTGATGGCCTGTTCCAGTTCCGCCACCTCCGGATAGGTGCTCTGGCCAACGGCCACCGTGAACGGGACTATCGGCGCGGTACTGGCAATGATGAGGCTCCCTGCATGGCATTTGGGGATGGCGCGCAAAGCCTCGAGGGGCTCGAAGGCCATCAGAATATCGGCCTCCCCGTCAGGGATGGTCGGACTAAAGACCTTCCCGATCACTACCGAGGATTCCACCACACCGCCTCGCTGGGCCATGCCATGGATCTCACTCATGGTTACCGGCAGCCCTTCCGCAAGCGCCGCCTCCCCCACCAGTCGGGTAGCGAGCAGGGTCCCCTGGCCGCCCACGCCGGTAAAAAAGATGCGCACGGCATCAAAAGCCTGGATTGTCTCACTCATCTAAGCTGGCCTCCCTCTTCGCCATTCACTCTTTACCCCTGACGCCTCACGCCTGCCCCCTCACCCCTCAAGCTTTCTGGGCTTGATAGACTTGCACATCTGGGAGCAGACACTGCACCCGCTGCAAAGCGTCGGATCGATCCGGATGCAGGATTCGCCCACCGTCGGCCGCTCCCACAGGAATGCCGGGCAGCCCAGTTCCTCCAGGCAGCGTTTGCACAGGTCACACGACTCGTCAACTTCGAAGACGATCTTCTGCTTCTTGCCGAGCATGCGGTTTTCAAAGAGCGGGCAGGGGCTCTTCGAGATCAAGACCGACACTCCAGGCTCCTTCATCTGTTCCCGCAGGTTCTCGAGCACTTCCTGGGTCTTCTTAATCTGAAGCGGGTTCACCGTGGCGATGCGGGTAACACCGCAGCCCCGGATGAGGTCTTCAAGACGAACCCTGGGTTCGACTTTTCCCGCAGGGGTCAACTCGACACCGGGATGGGGCTGATGACCGGTCATGGCGGTGGTGCCGTTGTCAAGCACCACCAGCAGGAACCGATGATCGTGGGAGACGGCGTTGACCAGCCCGGTAACCCCCGCATGAAAGAACGTCGAATCGCCGATAAAGGCCACCACCGGACGGTCCAGTACTTTGCTGAAGCCGCCCGCCGTGGCCACACTCGAACCCATGCAGATGAGAAAATCGGCCATCCGTAGCGGCGGCAGGATACCCAGCGTGTAGCAGCCGATGTCCGTGGGATAAACGGCGTCGTCGCCGAACACTTTCCTCACCGAGTAGTAGGTTGCCCGGTGAGGGCAGCCGGGGCAGAGGTTGGGCGGACGCTGGGGCAGTGGCGGTGCTGAAAAAATCGGCGGCGCTGCGTGGAGAACCTCGAAAAAGCTGCTCATGGCCGGCTTCACTTTGGCCGCATCCAACTCGAAGGCGCGGGGGATGAGGTCCTTGCCTTTGCCGGCCACCACCACCGGCAGCCCTGCTTCCTGGACAACCAGGCGGACGGATTCTTCCAGGAACGGTTCCAGCTCTTCGACCACCAGGACCCGCGTGAGGCCGCTCAGGAACTGCTTGATCAGTTTTCGGGGCTGGGGAAAGGTAAAACCCAGTTTCAGCACCTTGACCCGCTCTTCCAACCCGAGGTCACGCAGGGCATCCCGCACATAGAGATAAGAAACCCCGCTGGTGATTATCCCCCATTTGCCCTCGCCCACGAGGTAATTGAGGGCGCTCGAGGTCGTCTCTCCCTCGAGTCGCTCCAGTCTCTCGATCAGGGCCAGGCGCAGCTTACGGCCAACGGCGGGAATCACCACCAGGTTGAACGGGTCTTTGGTAAAGGTTCCTTTGGGCGGTGAGGTGTCGACGGGAAGCTCACCCAGAGTCACCGGCCCGCGACAGTGATTGACCCGGGTGGTGGTGCGCAGGATGCAGGGAGTCTGGTACTTCTCGGAGAGTGCCAAAGCCTCGACGGTCATCGCTTTGGCTTCCTCGGGAGTCGCCGGCTCCAGCATCGGCACACCCGCCATTTTGGCATAGTAGCGATTGTCCTGCTCATTCTGACTGGAATGGAGAAACGGATCGTCGGCCACCACGATGACCATCCCGGCTTTCACGCCCACATAGGGGAGAGTCATGAAGGCGTCCGCCGCTACATTCAAACCCACGTGCTTCATCGAACACAGACTCCGCACCCCAGAGAGCGCCGCGGCGCAGGCCGTTTCCATGGAGACCTTTTCGTTGACCGAGTACTCCACATAGATTCCGGCCTCGGGCGCGAGCTGGTAGAAGCGGTCGATGATTTCCGAAGAAGGTGTCCCCGGATAGGCGGCTACAAAGCGGACCCCTCCTTCGATGGCGCCTCGCACAATCGCTTCATTGCCCAGCAGCAGCCGTTTTTGATCACTTCTGGGCTGCAATAATTCATCCATGTGAAACCTCCCGCCGATCCACAAAGCGTCTGACCACCCCGGCGGTCCGTTCCAGCGAACCCTTTTCAACCAGTTTGAGCCGCGGCGTGATCCCGATATAGTTGGTAACCTTCTGTTGCATCAATTCCACCAGAGCCTTCTGCTCCCGCATCTTATCGTAGAAGAACTGCTCAGTCACCTCCACCCAGATTTCAAGGTGATCCTGGTGGTGGCGGCGGGTGGCAACGAGCTGGTAGACCGGGCGTTCTCCCTTGATCTGCTCGAGAATATCGCCGATCCGTTCAGGCATGATATTGATCCCCTTGATCACCACCACATCATCGCAGCGACCCCGGATGCGGCTGAGGCGCCTGAGAGTTCTTCCGCACGAGCACGGTTCCGTGATCAGGCGCGATACATCCCCGGTCCGATAGCGGATCATGGGAAACGCTTCCTTGGTGAGGGTGGTGATGACGAGCTCGCCCTCCGCTCCCGGTTCGAGCACGCGGCCCGTCTCCGGATCGATGATCTCGGCATAGAAATGGTCTTCCTGAAGGTGCATGCCGTTCTGTTCGAGGCATTCGCCGGCAACCCCTGGCCCGATCACTTCACTGACCCCGTAATTATCGGTCACCTTGACATAAAGGCGGTCTTCGAGTTCCCGCCGCATCTCCTCGGTCCAGGGTTCGCCCGCACAGATGCAGTACTTGAGGGAGAGTTGCTTCGGGTCGAGCTTCATGCGTTCGATCTGATCGGCTATAACGAGCGCATAGGAAGGGGTCGAGACCAGGACCGTGGTCCGAAAATCCTGCATGATTTTGATTTGCCGTTCCGTGCGCCCTACCGAAGTGGGCAGCACCGAAGCACCGATGCGTTCCGCCCCGTAATGGATGCCCAGGCCCCCGGTGAGCAATCCGTAGCCGAAGGTTATCTGAATCACGTCATCCTGGGTCACTCCGCCGGCACTGAGAATGCGCGCCACCAGGGTGCTCCAGGTACGCAGATCCTGGCGCGTATAGCCCACCACCCGGGGATTGGTGCTGATCCCCGACGAGGTGTGGACTCTCACCACCTCCCGCAAAGGGACCGCGAACATCTCGTAAGGGTAGCTGGCACTCACATCGAGACTGGTGGTGAAGGGCAGCCGCTCCAGGTCCTTCAGTTCCGTCACGTCGTTCTCGGGGTGGAAATCCAGATCCTTGAAGCGACGCCGATAAAAGGAGACGTTCCGATAGACCCGGTTCAAGGTCACCTGAAGCCGTTCCAGCTGGAGCTGCTCCAGTTCATCCCGCGAAAGACACTCCGCCTCGGGCTCCCAAATCGGCATGAATGTTTCCTTTCGTTGAAAGAAGTGCTGAGTGCTGAACATGGCCCGCCGACAATAGCCCGCTATCTTCTTCGTGATGCGCACCAAAAAGCCGGGGAATTTCTACGGGTCTTTCGTGTGACTTCGTGGACAGCATTTCGCTGGTTCCCAGGCTCCAGATTAGGAACCGGTCGGCCGGCGCTCACGCATCCCAGATCGGCTTGGCACCCTTGCCCAGATAGGCTCGCTGGACTTCCCGGTGTTCCAGGAGCATGGTTCCTTCTCCCTGCAACACCACCTTGCCGGTTTCCAAAACATAGCCACGATCGGCAATCTGCAGCGCTGCCCGGGCATTCTGCTCGATGAGCAGAACGGTCTTGCCCTCCTGCTTGAGCTCCTGAATGATCTGAAAGATCTCCTTCACCACCAGCGGCGCCAGTCCCATGGAAGGTTCATCGAGCACCAGCAGCCGGGGACGGGCCATGAGCGCGCGACTGATGGCAAGCATCTGCTGCTCGCCGCCACTGAGTGTCCCGGCCAGCTGATATCGCCGCTCGTGCAGGATTGGGAAACGGTCGAAGAGACGGGCCATATCCTCACGGATCTGCTCTCCGTGGTGACGATGGATGAAGGCTCCCATTTCGAGGTTCGCTTCCACCGACAGGGTGGAAAACACCTGCCGCCCTTCCGGGACCAAGGCGATGCCCAACCGCACAATGGCTTCCCCCGAAAGCCCGTCCACTGCCCTGCCCTGGAATTCGATCTTGCCCTTTTGAGGTTTGATGAGGCCGCAGATGGTGTTGACGAGGGTACTCTTCCCCGCTCCGTTGGCACCGATCAGCGCCACCATCTCGCCCTCCCGCACATGTAGGGAAACTCCCTTCAGGGCATGAATACTGCCATAGTAGGTGTGCACGGCCTTGACCGTTAACATCTCTCACCCATTACCCGCAACCCCTCACGCCTCACCCAAATAGGCCTCGATCACTTCCGGCCGGTCCTTGATTTCGCCCGGCGTGCCGGCCGCCAGGAATTCTCCATAATGTAGCACCAGCACCAAGTCGGAAATATCCATGACCAGGCTCATGTCATGTTCCACCAGCATCACCGTAATGCCGCGCTGGCAGATGCGCTGGATCAACTCGCCGAGCTCTTCCGTCTCGCGCATAATGAGTCCCCCGGCGGGTTCGTCGAGAAGAATGAGGCGGGGGTTGGTGGCGAGAGCTCTGGCAATTTCCAGCATCTTCTGTTTGCCCAGCGGCAGCGTCCCTGCCTGCTGGTGAGCAACATCAGCCAAGCCCACGAATTGAAGGTGGGACAGAGCATTCTGCCTGATCGCCCGCTCCTCCGTACGCATGCCGGGAAAGCGCAGACCGGCAGCCCAGAAACCGCTGCGAGTCCGGCAGTGTTGCCCAACCATGATGTTCTCGAGGACACTCATGGATCGGAACACGGCCACATGTTGAAAGGTCCTTGAAATGCCGGCTTCGGCAATCTGGTGGGGTAGCTTGCCGCTGATCTGCCGGCCTTCGAAGAGGACGCGGCCCGAAGTGGGCTGGTGAATGCCGGTGATGCAATGGAACAGCGTCGTCTTGCCGGCTCCGTTGGGACCGATCACCGCCTGCACGATGCCGGGGGGAACGCCGTAGCTCAGCTCTTTGAGGGCGGTAATGCCGCCGAACCGCATGCAAACCTGATGAAGGTCGAGAATCGGGGGTGCCGGATCGCTTTTCGTTTCGGTCATGAATTTCCATCAGTCAGAGGTGCTGGGACTTTGCGGGAACCGCCCCTCAGTGACATGAGGGAAACGAGCCCCCTGGGCAAGAACAGTGCTACCAGGAGCAGAATAGCACCGTATACCAAAATTTCAAAGTCCGCAAAGACGTGGAGCCATTCATTGCCGACAAACGTCATGAGAATGGTGCCCAACAGTGCCCCCCACAAGCTTTGCATGCCCCCGACCATGACCATCAAAACAAACCGCATGGACCACATGAGGTTGAAAGAAGCGGGATTAAGAAAGGTGACATAGTGCGTGTAGAGGCTGCCAGCCAGGGCGGCGAGAGCGGCGGCCAACACGAACACTTGAACTTTGAAGCGGGCCGTGGGAACCCCCATGGCCTCAGCGGCCATCTCTTCTTCGTGAATCGCCCTGAGCGCCCGGCCCACCCTCGAATGCAGGACGTGGAAACAGAAGATGAGCGCCAGAAAAACCATCGCCCAGACCAGGTAGTAATAGGCTACTTCACTGGCGATCTTGACCCCGGCCAGGGAAAGGCCGGGAATGTCGCTCATGCCGGACGGCCCCCCGGTCCATTCCACCTCTTCATTGAGAACGATGTTCACGATGACGCCAAAGCCCAGGGTGGCCATGGCCAGATAATGCCCTTTCAGGCGCAGGGCGGGAATGCCGATGAGCCAGGCGACCAGGGATGAGGCCAGAATCCCGACCGGCATAGCCGCCCAGGGGTTAATGTCGAAATGGGAGGTGAGAATGCCTGAAGTGTAGGCACCGATCCCGAAAAAGGCCGCCTGGGCCATGGAAATCTGCCCGCCATATCCCATCAACATGCTCAGACCGATGCTCACCAGGCTGAAGATGCCAGCAAAGACCATCACATCGAGATAATGGGAAATCGCCTTCACGGGCTTCACCAGCCACGGGAACGCCGCGATCACCAGCATCGTTCCCAGAAAGATCCCCCAATCCTTCCTGCTCACCTCACCAACCCCTCACTCCACCCAGCCTCGATCGTCCCCTCACCCGCAACCCGCAACTCAAAACTTCTTCAATCCCGCCGCCTCTTTGCTGCCGAACAACCCTTCCGGTTTGAAAAAGAGGGCCAAAAGGAGCAGGACGAGGGCCACGGCATCCTTGTAGCCCGAAGAGAGATAACCTGCGCAGAAAGACTCGGCCAATCCGAGGAGAGCTCCCGCCGCCAGCGCCCCATGGAACTGGCCGAGCCCACCCAATGCTGCCGCCCCAAACCCTTTCAGACCCAGCATCGCCCCCCGGTCGTATTCCATGAGCGAAAGGGGGGTGACGATCACCCCTGCTGCGGCCCCGACAGCACCGCTCAAAACAAAGGAGAGGAGCACCATCTGCCGCACCGGGATGCCGACCATGCGGGCGGCATTGGGGTTGTCGGCGCAAGCCAGCATGGCCTTGCCGTACACGGACCGCTGAAAGAAAGCCGCGAGGCAAATGACCACCACCATACCGATCCCCACTATCCAGAACGCCTGCCGCTGAATGGCAGCTCCCCCGATCATGATCGGGTTGCCGGAAGTGAAAGGCGGCAGACTGTAGGGGTCCTTCCCCCAGCAGAACATGGCGGTGCCCTTGAGCATGATCGAAATGGCAATAGTGATGATGATCAGCGACATTACGCTCACATCGCGGGCTCGCCGAATGACGAAACGTTCCATGACATACCCCGTGACGCCAACCGCCAGGATCGAGGCGAAAAACGCCACGGGGATGGGTATCTGAAGAGTCCCTACGAAAAATACGGCACACAGGCCACCGAGCATCACAAACTCGCCCTGGGCAAAATTGATGATCTCCGTGACATTGTAGATCACGTTATAACCAATCGCCACCAGGGCATAGATGACGCCTACGGTCAGCCCGCTGACGGTATACTGAAGCACATCACCCATAGACGTGGCTCACCAGTCGTTGTGAATCGTTGTCACCCCTCATGAAGAAAGAATCACCCCACCGCTTATACACCACCTGGCGGGCGGTGCTCAATACCGATGGGGTGCAAAGCTGGCGGCGACAGATGAGAAAACTAGGGGGCAAGCGCCCAGTCACCATTCTTCACCACCACCATTTCCAGGTCGTCCTTGCTGAGGCCGCAATGATCCTGCGGGGTGAAGTTGAAGATGCCGTGCATGCCGACAAATCCCTGGGTTTTTTCGATGAAATCTCGGATCTTGGCGGGATCCGGGCCTACCGCCTTGAGAGCGGAAATGGCCAGGTACATGGCGTCCCAGGCATGCCCGCCGAACGAGGAAACCGGTTCCTTGAACTGCCCTTCATAGGCTTCGGTGTATTCCATGATCACCTTCTTCTGGGGCTGGTTGTCGGGAAGAAGGGGACCAACATTGACCCGGGCCAGGGCGAGGAGCACTCCTTCCGCCGCCGGACCGGAAAGAGCGATGTTCTTGCGGTTGCCGAACCCGTGACTCTGATAGAGCGAGATAGCCCTCATACCCAGGTCCTGCCAGTTCTTAACCGCGAGAATCTGAGTAGGCCCGGTGGACCAGTTGACAATGGCCTGCGGTTGGGCCGCGCGAATCTTGGTCAGCTGAGCTGACAGGTCGGTATCCTGGGGCCCATAGCGTTCATCGGCCACCACGGTCATGTTGAACTGCGGAGCTAATCTGAGCAATTCCTCCCGGCCGCTTGCGCCAAAACCGTCTGAGGCGGTCATGAAGGCAACTTTTTGAACCCCCTTGGCCTTCATGTGTTCAAAGAGCTTTCCCGCCACATGCTCGTCCGACCCCGAGAGCTTGAAAACCCATTTCCGGCTCTCGATCGGCGTGACGATCTTGTAGCTGGAGGCACAGGAGATCAAGGGAACCTGCGCCTCTTCGGCGACGCTCACGACGGCCAGCGAGGTGCCGCTGGTGGACGGGCCGATGATCACCGGCACTTCATCCTTCTTGATCAGCTTCTTGACCGCCAGGTTGCATTTGGTGGCGTCACTCTCGTCATCGGCAATGATCAGTTCGAGGGGACGACCGTTGATGCCGCCCTGTTTGTTGACCTCCGCGGCAATCATTTCCGCGGTCTTTTTTTCGGGTTCTCCCAGAAACGACGCCGCTCCGGTGATGGAAAAGACCGCCCCGATCTTGTAGGCTTCCGCCGCACCCGCCTGGGATGGAATGACCCAATTTCCGAACCCTCCCAGCAGGACCCCGATCAACCCCACCAATGCCAGAGACCTTCCAAACCTTTTCATGCCTGCCACCTCCACTGTCTTCGTCTGTTTTGGCCACAAAAAAAGCCGTGGTCACGTAAACCACGGCTCCAACCAAAAAGCCGTGGGCAGCCTTATGCGGCCTGCCAACGGCTCTGAACTCAATGGTACAAGGCGTTTTGGGCAGACCGCTACAAATAGCCGTAATAATAATACAAACTCAACTCGTATAGATTTTTGATCACCATCTCGTCCGCCAGTTCGCTACCACTCTGTCACTTCTAATCCGATACATAGCCGTATAAACAATCAGTTGCCGAATTGTCAAACAGAAAACACACAACCGCAGCACCCCCTTTTCACTTGTCAGCTTTTTTTGGGATGTGGTACTAATTCCTTACATCTCCCTGCCTGGGTGGCGGAATAGGTAGACGCAAGGGACTTAAAATCCCTTACTCCTTGTGGGTGTGCGGGTTCGATTCCCGCCCCAGGCACTGGTTTGTGAGACATAGATTTTTCCGCCTATCCGAAAATGCCCATTTTATCCCGCTCCTGTCCCGCTTTTTTTGACGAAGCACATTCTCGCCCATAGCGAGAACGAGGAAGTTTCTTTCCCGGGCAGAGAACAGGTCCACCCGTGACTCGTCGGAGGCGGACCAGGGCCATACTCCGAACGGGCGCTCATTTTCGAGAATCCTCTACCGCCGGACTTTTCCGGATTGCCCGATGATCTCTGATTTCCTCGAAAAATAATTAAAAAGCCGGTGCCATTAGAATGCCAGACCCAACGGAGAGATAAAAAATGGGGTGGTTGAGGGGGGCTGTGGAAGAGAACTCCGTTTTCACGCATGGGTGAAATCACCCGCTCGGTCGTAATTCAAGTCGACGCTCCAGATTCTTTCGGGACACTCTGGAGTTTCTTCAGAAAGTTTTCACAGCGCGGCAAAGCCGCAACCAAAGTGAAGAATTGAAGGCGTTTTCCAACTGTTGTAAGTTTCGAGTTAGCCGCTCAGAAACTACATCACCAGGAGGAAAACGCCT